>WJIR01000315.1 GCA_014730175.1 Candidatus Zixiibacteriota bacterium | reverse complement strand
GCAGGAATATGTCGCCTGGTTGGATGCATACCCGATTTGCGGCGATATCAGCATGACGCCCGATGATTATCCTATCGAAGTAATGCCGGGGGGTAGCTTCGGATATACGGGACATCTTGGAAATTCCACTGCTTATCAGCAAGAACTCGATGTCTGGATAATGCTGGAAACACCCGGTTACGGAAGCTACGGTCCGGTTAACCGGGTGATGGATATCCCGATAGAATCCGGGCAGAGTCTGAGTTATCATTTTATCCAGCATGTACCGAATTTCGCTCCCGCTGGCGAATATGAATATATAGCCTACTGCGGTGAATATCCCGATAACACCTGCAATCAGACCTCGTTCAATTTTACTGTCATACCGGATCGAAAGCCGGGTGGTCTCGATGATTGGTATCTGCAGGGATCATGGTCGGGAACTTCCCAGGATAAAACGAGTTTATCCTTGAGCGCACATCCCAATCCATTCAACGCAACGACAACGATAACTTACAACTTAACCGGAGCGAGTTATGTCAGTCTGGATGTTTATAACCTTTTGGGGCAGAAGGTCGCTGCGCTCGTTGATGAGTATCAGAATGCGAGTATTTATAGTGTCAACTGGGATGCGAGCGAACAGGCAAGCGGAATTTATTATTACAAATTGGCGATCGATGAGAAGTCAGTTACCGGTCGTTTGACATTGCTTAAATAAGTTGTAATTACAACCTTCAGATTTATAAGTATAACCTTTCAATAGCGGATTCGGTAACAAATCCGAATTAATCAGTTGGAGGCCGTTTGCACGACCTCCGCAATGTAAATGGATATTGCGATTTAATTAGCAATTTAACATCCCTCAAAAAATTGTTGCTTTAGTATGCTTTATTTATTATAAGGCTGCTGTATGAGATGCTCTGGACTGGTCGTATTACTTTTATCCCTCGGTTTCTTAGCTTGCGCTTTGGAACCCAAACCATCTGATCTGTTCAGGGGTGGTGAATTAGATAAACTTCCTTATGTAACGACTTCCAGCATTGCTGCTGAAGGGGAGCATTTTTATCTGGAAGATTTAAATGGGGATGGCGAACCCGAGAGACTGCTTATAGCTAAGGGCGGTGCGGGGGATGACATTGAAAAATACTGGTTTATAAATATTCGTCCATTTTATCATGGGGAGGCGGAAGGTACCCAGGAGGTAATCGCATCCGGTATTAATTACATCGATATCGAGCTGAATAATATAGATATGAATCCGGGAAAGGAAATCATATTAACCTATACCGAGGGGGATACGATCCTTCTTGACATTTACAAATATTCAATAGAGAAGGGAATTGACCGTATAATGCATAAGGAGATACTCAGGCGAGATGAATTCGGCATCAAACATAGCTGGGAAGGTAGTTACAATATCCAGGCATTTGCGGAAATGAATGGCGACGATATCCCCGATATTCTCGGGAGTTACTCAGCTGGAGTTGATTTGATACCGAGAGGACTATTGGCGATTGATCCGTCATCCGGGGAGCATCTCTGGAGGTACCCATTGGGTACTATGGTGAGATTAACGCTTGTAGAGGATATCGATGCTAATGGTAGCGAGGATATAATTATCTCCACAAATTCTCCGAACAATCCTGTCTATCAATCAATCGTCGAGGACGGGTGCGAATATGCTATTATCGGCTCCAGCGCTGCAACCTATGTTAAGTATTCAGATACCGGGGATCTACTCGAGTTTCAAAAGGAGCTTCCTATAGGCGATAGGAGGATCCAACGAATTGAAGGTGAATATTTCACCAGCGATGACAGTTCTTATGTCATTCGTCTGAGCAAGACCGGAAAGCTGGTCTGGAAAGTCGCCAGGGGCGGAGGGCATTCCACAACATGGTGTCGATTGATCGATTTTGATGGCGATGAGCATTATGACATCGTTACCTGGACCAATCACTCGGGTAAAGATTCCACAAAGAACAACATTATATCTATTTTAAACCGGGAGGATGGAAGCGAAGCGCTTAGATCATCGCCTCTGTCCGCTCCGGTTAGGGATGTAAAAGTAGTACAACTCGACAGTAAGAGAAGCGCCCTGGTAGCAATTGATAAGGATGGAAACGGTATTATTTTTGATGATAAGCTTAGACTTAAGCTCAAATGCTATTTGCCCGAAATTAAGGGATTAACTTCAATAGCGGATATTAATCAAGATCGGGCCAGCGAATTGATTTTACTCACTCTCAACGACGATATTGTCATAACAGATCAAGATTTCAATCCACTTACTTTCATTGAAGGTCCGGTAGTATACTTGAGCGACATAGGCGTGGTTGATTACCGCGACACTACTTCGATTTATATTAGTCGCGGGAAGATCAAACAACATGTAATATTAATTCCGCAACAACCACTGCTAACACTGTGGAAGAATAACTGGCAGCTAATTGTACTCACCTCGGGATTTTTCTTTGTTTGCATCTTGTCGTATTTTTACCGAAGAAAATGCAGGAAGGATTGCGATAATAATATCTTAGCGCTTTTCGATAAAATACCGATGGCAGTCGCCTGGTTTGACAATAATGGAAACTTCGCGGGAGCGAACCAAAAGCTAATTAAGATGTTCGCTCCCGACCTGAATGGGGATTACTTCTTCGAAGTCGGGAATATAAGCGAATTAAAAGAGCGCTGGGATTGTTTCAGACTTAATTCTCACAATCGGGAGTTGTTCAACTGGGACACGCATATTGAGAAAGTGCCGAAGCAGTTCGAAGTCACTATGTTCCAAATCTCCGATTCGAGTTTCGCATCATACTATCTTCTCATATCCGAGAATGTAGGCCGCAAAGAATGGGAGAGAGCGGTGATCTGGGCAGGGGTGGCGCAGAAGATTTCTCATAAGAGAATTAAAGGCGGACTACAACCGATTATTTCAGCGGCGTACAGAATAAAAAAGACAAAGCATCCGCAGGACGAAGATTATGCTCTTGCCGAGAGAATCGTTAATGCCTCCGAGTCTATCAAAAACGATACTGCGCGATTAATGAGGCTGCTTAAACCGGACTCCCCTAATCTTCGGTGGATGGATATTAATGAGGTTGTTATAAATCTGCTACAAGGTTACAAAGACAACGCGCCTTCTGATATAGAGATAAAATCTAAATTATCAACCGATGAATTTCGGGTAATGGCTGATAATGATAGCCTGCAGGAAGCAATCAATGTGATAATTATCAACGCTATCGAGGTTTTAGATGAAGGCGGAATGATTTCAATATCTACCTATATGGCACAGGATTTGCTCTCGGTTAAGAGCGATTATGGAGTAATTGAAATCAGAGATACCGGTCACGGTATACCTGAAGAAGACATAAAAACCATATTTCAACTGGGATATACCACCAAGAAAGATGGTTCCGGTTTCGGCTTGGCTTTCGCCAAACAGGTTGTGGAAGACCTTGGCGGTCGAATCTCAGTAAGCAGCAAGCTTGGTGAAGGTACCGTTTTCACTTTGAAAATTCCTCTACAGCGAAAGGACCGATAATTTGGATAATAAGAGAGTATTGATAGTCGATGACGATAACCGGCTTCGTAAATCGCTAATTGATGATATAATTTATGAGGAACCTTCCTGGGAAATAGCTGAGGCTACCGATGGATTGGAAGCGCTGCAAAAACTCGAAGTAGCGGCTTTTGATGTAGTGATACTCGATCTTGAAATGAATCGAATGGACGGATTGACAACATTAAATAAGATTCGAGAAACGGATAAAATAACGCCTGTTATAATTCTTAGCGGGACGGGGAGTATCGACAAAGCAGTCAGGTGTATAAAAGAGGGAGCAGAAGACTATGTTGAAAAGCCTTATAATCCTGACCGTATGATGATAACTCTCAGAAACGCCATCCGACTCGGCAAGGCGAGAAAAGAGCAATTAGTTAATCAGGGCTTGGGATATGACAGACCCAAAGTGATTGGCGATTCTCCAGCTATAAAATCGCTTCTGGAGGACGCCCGCAAAATCGCCGCTACTAATTTCGCCGTGATGCTACAGGGCGAAACCGGTTGCGGCAAGGAGGTATTCGCTGAGTATATCTACACCCACAGTAAAAGATGCGGAAAGAACTTTATCCGGGTTAATTGCGCAGCTATTCCAGCCGAGCTTTTCGACTCGGAGTTCTTCGGTCATAGAAAAGGCGCATTTTCAGGCGCGCGAAATAATCGCACCGGCTTGATAAAATCAGCCGATAAGGGAGTCTTGTTCCTCGATGAAATCGGAGAAATACCTCTTAGCTGTCAAGCGAAATTATTAAGGACCTTGCGCTCGGGCGAGATAAGGGCAGTTGGTAGCGATGCATCGGAAAAGATCGATTTCCGTTTAATCAGCGCTACGAATATTGATCTTCAAAAAGCGGTCAAAGAAAGACAGTTCCGGGATGACCTTTATAGCAGGATTTCCGAAATGCCCCTATATATCCCTTCTTTGCGAGAACGCCCGGAGGATATTGTCCCTTTAGCTGAGTACTATATTAAAAGGATATGTACCAGAGAAGGTATCCCTGAAAAGGAGCTTTCGCCTGACGTTAAAAGCTACTTTCTTGATTATCCCTGGCATCGGAATGTCGCCGAGTTAATAGCTGTTCTTAAGAGGCTTGTAGCCTTGAGCGATTCCGACCTGATCGATACGAATGATTTATCAAAAGCATTCCCTGAAAAGGACATCAGCGATCAGGAGGAATTCGGAGATATCGACCGGATGGTTTCCCGCTACAAACGGAAACTCGTTCTCAAAGCAGTCGAACGAACCGGCAGTAGAACCAAAGCCGCCGAACTCCTCAACACCACCCGCCAAAAACTGTGGCGTATCCTTGAGGAAAAGGATATAAGTCAATAATCATAGTATCCCATAGAAACCAAATTTAAACACATCAAGCGAATGTAACGGATCCGTTACGAAGTCTCGTACTCCTCGGTTACACAGTCGTTACGCTTGCAATGCTGTGAATACCCATAGATGAAAAAACAGGCTTCATTATAGCGTAATCACGTATTAAGTGCCGGTATTTGCTGACGGTTGTTGTTGTTTAGCCCCATGCTGAGCAGTTGGCATATAGTTTGCACTACAGAACAATGGAAAGGAGGTGAGACCAGCTTTATCTTCAAACATTAGGAAAAATTTCTTCACATTAAATTACAAACTTCAATTAGCGTAGGAGGTTCAAATGAACTATCTATTGAGAATCATAATCGTAATAGGATTTGTTTTAATTGGCATTAACGGCAATGCAGCCATAATCAATGTACCTGACGATTATTCAACGATCCAGGAAGCGATAAATAATAGCATTAACGGTGACACTATCAGGGTTGCCCCGGATGAGTATTTCGAAAATATTAATTTTAATGGGCATAATGTGACTGTAGCTTCCTGGTTTATTGATATGGGAGATACCAGTTACATCTCATCCACTATCGTAAATGGCGATAATTCCGGTACCGTTTTTGTTTTTGAGAACGGAGAAAATAATGTTGCCCATTTAATCGGTTTCACAATTATAAACGGTTCAGCTGATAGCGGAGGAGGAATTCGTTGTGTAAATTCAAGCCCAGTGATATCCAATAATGTGATAAAACAGAATTACAGCAACCGAGGAGGTGGCGGTATATATGCAGCGAACAATAGCGCAGCGATTATCACATCAAATATTGTGAAAGAAAACGACTGTTATCACAGTTCTAGTG
>WJIR01000314.1 GCA_014730175.1 Candidatus Zixiibacteriota bacterium | reverse complement strand
GGGTGGGTCGCCGCTGTAAGGGAGAACGCTTAAGCGTGCTTCATCTTCGAATTTCATTAACGCAACCGATGTTTGCATCGTTTGATCCACCATACCTGAACCAATTGAAAAGGTGGGTCAAATTATAGACACCTCCAAGCCTGTGATACTTATCAGGAACTAATTTCGGACCTGCTATGATATCTCCGTCGACCCACCCTACCCTCCTGATTGAACTCCACGGGCGTGGGGTCGGATGCCATCAGCCGACCACCCCAATATACACAAAATCCCTAACCGAAGTAGTATTTCTCGCCTTAAATTCTTAACCCAATTTCTCCCGTTTCGCCAGGTATGAGAAAAGGGCTTTATCGAATGTATCGGTAGTGATGAACGTATTAAAATCAACCAGCCCCCTCCGAGTTTCCGATTTCAGGTTCTCGGTGAATTCGGTGAACTGCTTTTGATACGCTTCCTTTATCTGATGAGGATTCGTGAGGATTATCTCGCCGGTCTCCATATCCTTGAACCGCGCTTCGAACGGGAAATTAAAATCCTCCTCGCGCGGATCGAGTATCCGGAATACCACAACCTCATGTTTCTTATGGCGGAAATGCTTGATGCCGGATATTATCTTCTCGTAATCATCCAGCAAATCGGAAATTATTATCACCAGCCCACGCCTTTTTACTCTATCGGCGAGTTCGTGGAATGCCGATCCGGAATCGGTTTTCGAAGAAGGTTCGGCAGCATCCATCTCTTTCAGTAATATATTCAGATGCGGGCGCGCCATGCGAGCTGGAATAAACCTGCGGATTTTCTCATCGAACGTCAGAAGCCCCACCGCATCCTGTTGCTTGAGCATTAAATACGCCAGTGACGCGGCAAGTTGACGCCCATAATCGAACTTCGTCAGCCATTTTGATTTCGAGCTGTAATTCATCGATGCCGAACAGTCCAGCACGATATAACATTTAAGGTTGGTTTCTTCCTCGAATTGCTTTACATAATAGCGGTCGGTTTTGCCGTAAACTTTCCAATCGATATTCCTGATCGGATCACCGGGCATGTACTGCCGATGTTCGGCGAACTCCACCGAAAAACCGTGATACGGCGAACGGTGTAGCCCGATAATAAAACCTTCGACCACAAGTCGAGCGCGCATCTCCAAACTCTGCAGCTTGGAAACAATCTCCGGCTCTAAAAATCTCAAATAATCTGTGCGCTTTTCATTCATGTCATTCTTCAGTTAAAGAGACGATTTTCTTGATTAACTTCTTAGCGACTTGCAGCGACTCCTTGATTTCCTCTTTAGTTAACTCGGAAGCTACCGTGAAGGGATATCGATCCTCGACATAATAATGAGTTATTTTAATGCAATCCTGACGATATTCATCGAGCGAAGGTTCGTAATCCATGGCATCGTTTAAAAGTATATCAAGATTGTGAATCCTACGAAGCTCCCATCCTTTGGACAGAAGGTAACCTTTTATATATTTCTCAACCGCTTGCTGTATATTAAATCCTGCTGCATCAAGATCGCCGTCTTCCAATAATCTTTTGGCTCGCTCGATTTCCTTTGCGCCGATTCTGAACCAGTCACCGAAATATCTGGATTCCTCACTTTTCATACAGGACATCCCCTTTATCCAAAATCTCCTGTACGAATTGGTCACCGATCCTCATTCTATTCTCTAACTCGTTCGGAGTAAGAACAATCGGCTCAACAGGAGTCCGAAGCTGACGATCAGAAATTATACTGCTAACCGCCACACGCCTATCAATCGGTCTTTCGGAAGTCTCTTTAATGATTAGAAGATCGATATCGCTGTCTTTGTCGGGATTGCCGTAGGAATATGATCCGAACAAAATAATCTTAAGCGGATCATAAGCATCAACAATCTTCTTCGCCAGCGATTCTATCAGATTTCGTATTTTCTTATCCTTGACCATTATCAGACTAATTCACAGCGGCTTCTGGTTTGACGTTTATAATCAGGAAACTACCTCGTGTTCCTGTGGAGAATTATTATATGATGAATAATTAGTGAATATTTTGCTTATTACCTCCCCACCAATATCACCCCGATTAAAATCAATACGATTCCGACCCATTTGTATGCGGAAAATGGCTCTTTGAATATTAAAAATGAAACCAGCACAATCAATACGTACCCGATACTCATCAAAAGCGGGTATGCAAAAGAAAGGTCGGTTTTGGAGAGTACCAGCATATATAAACTTACCGATGCCACATAGCTGAACAGCCCCAATATAACCAGCGGAGTCGTAACCGCATTATACGCATAATGTAGAAAACTTCCGGTTATAGGGCCCACCCGCGTCATCCCGGCTTTGAGGAAGGAATGTCCACAAACATTGAGCAGTATCGCGCCTATCATGTAAAGAATTTGAATCATTTATTGTCATCCTCTTATCTGTACCCAATTTCGGTACAAATCTACCCTATTAGGGTACAATAATCAACATTTTAGGGCATTCTTTGGCTTTGGTTTTAATACCTCTCGAACAACTGCCCCCACTCGGTTTTCAGCCAGTCATTGACTATCTGCCGTCCTTTTATCGGATACCAGAGATAATCGTGATAAAAGAACGAAGCGAAAACAAATATGTATACTAAAGGAGTGTGGAAAAACAGCTTCTGCAGTACTTTCAGCGGCGAATACCAGAGCAGGTCTCCCACCAATGACGGCATATTATCGCCTACCGTAAAATTGAAATTCCAATCGGATACATCCTCGCCCACGATTTCAATCTCATCGAAATTCCCGATCCCCAATCCCCTGTCGTGCGCAAGCCGGATACATTTAATCTCCATCGGGTCGAATCCCATGATTTTAGCCGATACTGCATCGATCGCTACCATATCGCCCGATGCCATAATCACATCCTTTTGCACCGGAGTCATGGTGCGGGGTCCGGGACCGGAGGCGGCGGTGGTGCCATCCATGAAACAGAATAAACCGCTATGAATCTCCTTTTGGATTGTCAGTAAGTCCACCAATGTTTCGTGGATTACGCTGTGGGTATAATGGCGGCGGGTATTTAGCAATCCCCCGAAGGCGTTTTTCATAGCGCCGGTCATGGTGGTATAGATATGCGATTTCACTGTGGGCAGGTGGACGATGTTCTTATCCCTGAAGAATTCCGGTATATAAATTCCCTTAGGATATATTTCCTTCAGCGCGATCATCTCGCCTTCGGGTTCATACCGTTCCCACCTGATATCCTCTTTCTTGAAATTATACTTAACCGGTATATCATATTTCTTGTAGACGACATCGTATTTATTCAGCTTTTCGCCTTTATAAGGATCGGTCACTACGGTATCATTATGGACATCAACCAGATCGGCGTATCCTTCGTCCTGCAGCGCCCTGATACAGCCTTCCAACTGCCATGGGGTGGTATTTGCTCCCGGGAAAGGAAAATGCCAGGATATATTATCCTTGAGGATGGTGGTTTTACCTTTTTCCAAAGATTCGCTAATCCCCGCCATCCTCCCGAGTTTTATATGATCCTCAATTACTGAATCCGGTTTTGTTTTTAAAACCGCTACTTTAGCTTTCTTCATTTTCTTCCTTTTATGATAACATAAAGATTAAAATAACTGCAGCCAACCACAAGATGATATTTACCAATATCGGTCTATCGGCAACCAAGGCTTCAGTGGGAGATCCTCCCTCCGCTTTATGATAAACTATATAAAGATACCTGAATATTCCATATACTACAAAAGGAATCGTTAGTTCCAGATGCATATTCTTTGCCGCAAACTTCGCATCGATGGACATAGTGTACATAGCATAAATGACAACTGACGATGCTGTAGTGACCGATATCATCTGATCCAGAAATGGCAAACTGTATTGATCCAGTATTTTACGGTGATTAGTTTTATTTGCATCCAGAAGTACGACTTCGTAACGTCTTTTTCCGAATCCGAGAAAAAGCGCAAGCAGGATTGTATTGATTAACAACCATGGCGAGATAGAGACATTTACCGCATAAGCTCCGGCTACAGCTCTCAGGACAAAACCGATGGCAATAATCATGACATCCAGAATAACAATCTGTTTCAAGAATTGCGAATAAAGGATATTCATAATCATATATGATAAGGCGATGATGCCCAGGGGATTGTTAATATAGAAGCAAACCGAAAGGGAAAGTACCGCCAACACAAATGACAATAAGTATGCGCTCCATATAGGGATTCTTCCGGCTGCAATAGGACGGTTTTTTTTCTTGGGATGAGCCCGGTCAAACTCTCGATCCTGAATATCATTGTATAAATAAACAGCGCTTGATAAGAAGCTGAATGCTATAAACGCAACGATAGCTCGCGCAACCAGCGTTGGATTGGTAAACTTAACTGCAAAAATCAACCCAGCAAACACAAGACCGTTTTTAACCCATTGGGCTGGCCTGCAAGCGATGACATAATCTCTTAGTTTTGCCATAAGATAAAGATAACTATCCTATTGAGAATAGTCAAGATACAAACAAGCCGAAGCACTTTCTTAATTAAAGGCAGTTCAATGCTAAATGATCTATTCAAAAACGGAATCTCAATGAGCAGGTTTGGAGAAAATGATTGTACTTCTATTGAATCGGATAATGTAATTCATGTTACCGATATGACCAAGCAGCGGCTTGATGAGTCTGATAGCTTTTAGGAGAATTAAAATTAATTGCACTAAATTGATATTTTATGACCTAACCTGTACTATTCATAAATTCCTTTATTTGTAGCTTCCGAATCAAATTATTTGTAAATTATGCAGATTAAAAGAGAAACGACAATCGTCTTCTGATTTGAACCGGATATTCCCTGTTTTCGATCAATAACTCGGTAGATTAGGATTCTACAAGCAAGTAATTTACCAGATTGCGCATTAGAAATGTATTTTTGTTGACAATTGCTTAATTTTTGCTAAATTATATATAGGACCAAATGGAGAAGCAACTCACAATTGGATTTGAATACATTAATGATCATCGATTATACAATTTGGGATAGACCGGAAGCACTCAATTATCACACAATAATTGTTACCGATAATTCTATTAAGCAACAATTCTATCATATCAGGGGGGAGAGATGAAATTATCGCAGCGTCAACAACTTAAGCAACAGTTAACTCTGGCGCCGCAGATGATTCAGTCTCTGAATATGCTGCAGGTTCCGATTTTGAAACTGGAGCAAATTCTTAGACAGGAGCTTTCGGCAAATCCGATGTTAGAGGAAGAGATCAATATTGACGAAACCGATGCTGAGCTTGATTCCTCACAGGAAGAAGAATCCACCGATCCGGAACTGGATAAAATCGATTGGGAGACGTATTTTGGGGAGGATCACGAGATTAATGCGCCGAAATGGCGGGGTAATAATGAGGAAGGCGAAGATTACGAAAGTCAAATCCCCGCTTCGGAAAAGAATCTGTACGAGCATCTAAACGACCAGCTATCTTACGCTCAACTCAATGATAATGAGAAACTTATCGGGCGCTTTATTATCGGTAACCTCGATGAAGCCGGATTCTTGACCTGCGATGTGGATGAAATCGCAGAAGCCCTCTCGGTGGACGAATTGCAGGTTTGGAGGGTGCTGAGCGTAATACAGGGTTTCGATCCGCCTGGCGTGGGAGCCCGGAACCTGAAGGAATCGTTACTGATCCAGATGAACAATAAGGAGATGGTAGGAACTCTTCCCTATATTATAGTAGCGAATTATTTTGATCGGCTGGATAAATTAAGCCATAGTCAATTGGCACGATTATTAAAGGTCCCGCAGGATAGAATAGATGCGGCATTTGAAGATATAAAGCAATTAGCGCCTGAACCAGCGATGGGGAGGTTTTCCGCTCCTGCGGTAGCTATTGTCCCCGACCTAATCGTGGAACGAATAGATGATGAATTCGTTATAATTTATAATGATAAGAATATGCCCAGGTTAAAAGTGAGTAACGCTTATCGCGATTATTTAAAAAAGGATGATAAAAAAGGCGAAGAAACCCAGAAATATATAAAAGAGAAACTGAATCAGGCACGCTGGTTTCTATCCGCCATAAATCAACGTCGTTCCACGATGCTTAAAACAATGAGAGCGATAGTAGAAGCTCAAAAGGAGTTCTTTGAACATGGCGAATCTCATCTCAAACCTCTAAGAATGGAAGATATAGCCGAGGAGATCGAGGTGGATACATCGACGGTGTCTCGTGTAGCTAATGGTAAATACGTTCAGACTCCAATGGGTGTATTCGAGATTAAATATTTCTTCAATTCCGGCGTATCAACCGATGATGGCGAGGAACTCTCGAAGAGGAATGTCAAGCAACTAATAGCTCAGATAATAAGTGAAGAAGATTCCAAGCGTCCATTGCCCGATCAAAAAATTAAGAAGATTTTAGACGAAAAAGGAATAAAAATAGCGCGCCGGACAGTTAGTAAGTATAGGGAAGAGTTAAAGATCATGCCTGCCCGTTTCAGGAAGCGCGCCGATAAGGAGAAAGAATCGATGAAGGAGAGTGCATCGAATTCCGATGATAAAGACAAGCAGGAAGTCCAACCGGCTGAAACCGTATGGTAAATCTTTAGGATAACAGTCTGCTTGCTGCCGAATTTTTATGGTGTATATCAGTTTTCAAGAAACTACGGTTCACAAACAGGTCTTCAATCTAACTCTAAAATGATAAATGATTTATCTGCCTGATCGTTACAACTATAAACCTAATTTGATGGAGGGTGATGTATAACCAATTCCAAATCGCAAAAGGTAAATGTAAAACCCTAAAAATCGGATGGTGGCGATATGCAACTCAAAATAACCGCGAGACATTTTGATATTTCGGAAGACTTGAAACAGTATGCCAATAAGGAAGTTACGAAACTCGAGAAGTATTTCAATAACATGCTGGACGGGAATCTGGTATTGACATTGGAGAAATCCCGGGTTAATGCCGAGTTGTCGGTAAAAGTCCATGGGGCACTTTTGAATACGACCGCCAATGACTTTGATATGTATAATGCTGTGGAGAAATCAGTATCTAAGATGGAAGGAAGGCTGAAAAAGCACAAAGATAAAATTCAGGATAAGAAACCACGTAATGGTCAGACCATAAAAAATGCGGAAAGCTGGGACTTACCACTGGGCAATGAGCGGGAAAAGGAGTAGATGCATCCTTCGACAGATTCTATAACAGTTGAACAGCTAATTAATGAGCGTCGGGATTATTTCGAACTGACGGTATTTACGCCCGGTTGCGGACTTGACAACAGTATTGTAAACAATCAAGTTCATCGACCGGGCTTAGCTTTGTCCGGATTTACTGAACGATTCGCTCATAAACGGTCTCAGATTCTGGGCGAAACCGAGCATACCTACATGAAAAGCCTAAGCTCCGAGCGTTTGAAGGCAGTATTAAGACAGCTTTTTTCCTTCAATGTGCCGGTGCTGATAATAACCAAGGGAAATCTACCTCCGAAGGAGTTGATAGAGACCGCAATGGAGACTAACACTGCGGTATTGGGAACTCGTTTAAATACTCTGGAATTCACATACAGGTATTCGGCATTTCTGGACTATGTTTTCGCGCCGCGGACATCGATTCATGGCACGCTGGTGGATGTGTATGGCGTGGGATTGCTATACACGGGGCGGTCAGGGATAGGTAAGTCCGAATGCGCGCTGGACTTAGTTGAACGCGGTCACCGTTTGGTGGCTGACGATATTGTTCAAATCAGACGTAAATCCCCGACTCTCATTATGGGTTCCGGTACGGAGATGCTGGGACATCATATGGAGGTGCGGGGAATCGGAATTATCAATATAGAGAGGTTGTTCGGAATCCGTTCGATTCGGATGCAGAAGAGGATTGAGGTTTTGGTAAGACTGGAGATATGGGATGAGAAAGCTCAGTACGAAAGGTTGGGGATCGAGGATAAGTTTACTTCGATCCTCGGAGTTGAAGTTCCCATGGTAAAGATACCGGTATCTCCCGGCAAAAATATCACAGTCATATCCGAGGTGATTGCTATGAACCACATGCTAAGGGTATATGGACAGAATCCTGCCCTTGAGTTATCGCGCCGGCTTACCGATGAAATAGAAAGAAAACAACGCACTACCGGATATTTGGAGGCCGACATCGAATAACGAAATAATTCCGGGAATCATATTCGCTCATGGAGCGGTGGGCGAAGCATTGAAAGATGCCGTAGAGGGGATGATCGGTAAACGGGAACACTTCTACGCCATTAGCAATATCGACGCGGGTCCCGATGAGATCGAAGCACGTTTGCAGGAGATATTCAGAGATTATCAGGACTGCGCCTCAATTTTTATCTTCATTGATTTATTCGGGTCCAGTTGCTGGAAAGCCGCTAAATTATTGGCGATACGCAACAAAAATGTAAGAATTGTTACTGGCGTCAATCTACCGATGCTTCTTTCTTTTCTGACTAAAAGGGAGAGGTTCCCGGCAGATGATTTGGAAAGTCTGGTAAGAGATGCCGGGAAACGCGGGATTGAGAGTAGAAGCTAATGAAAACTGTGTTTTTCAGAGTTGACGAGAAATTTATTCATGCCCAGTTCATACATGGATGGCTGCCGTTTATAAGCGCTAAGAGAGTTATCGGCGTATCTGAGAAATTCGCTAACGATTCCGAATCCCGGCAGATTTACTGCGATGCGGTACCGGGGGATATAATGACCAGTATTATCACTCCAGAGGAGGCGGTCAAGAATAGTCTCGGTGAATCGGAGACGGAGAGAGTGGCGGTATTGTTCTCGTCGCTGGAAGATCTAAAGGTTTATTACGAATCCGGGGGCAGTATAAAAACGCTTAATCTGGGGGGAATATATCCTCGCGAAAACAGGCGTAAGCTATTGCCTTATATATATCTCAGTGATGACGAAATTGATTTTATTATGAAGCTGAAGCGGAATCTCACCGATATATATTGTCAGGACACCCCGCATTCAGAACAGGTAGAGTTTTCTAATTTATTAGCAGAGAAGTAAAGAAGATACAATAATATGAGTAGTAGGAAAATCGAGTTAAGGGTAGGGATAGTTATATTCTTAGCTATCATCATTTTGGGTTATGCCATCATGTGGCTCAAGGAATATAAATTCAATGTTGAAAGGTATCAACATCAAGTCTGGTTTCCCGAAGTAGGTTCTCTTGATGTCGGCGATCCGGTTGGGGTGCTGGGTGTGGACAAGGGAGAGGTGAAGAAGATCGATATCAAAGAGGGAAGGGTTTTGGTTACATTTAACTTAACTAAAGATGTCGTGTTAAAGAGGGATGCGGAATTCACCATCATGAACATAGGTTTGATGGGTGAGCGGTTTATACAGATCAAACCGGGGCAGTCCGATACACTCCTCAATCTTAGCACACCCTCAAAGGGATTCTATGATACCGGCATTCCTGAAGTGATGGGGATGATGGGGCGGGGGATCGATGAAATCAGGGAACTGATACGGACTATCGCCGGAACGATCGGAACCGAGCAGGCAACCACTAAGGTCACCGAGATTATCGACAATCTCCTAAAGGTAACACGTGAAACCCGTTCCTTGCTGGATGACACCAAGAAGCCACTGAGGAAAACGGTTACGGATTTATCTTACTCGGCAGATCAACTTAGAACTTTTGTTGATAGCAACGAAGCGAAGTTTACAAATACCGTGAGTAATCTGGATAGCGCATCGGTGAAACTGTTAGAACTGACCGATAAACTATCCGAGATTTCCGATAACTTTAAGCAGATAAGCAACAAACTGAATTCTAAAGATAATACATTGGGCACAATGCTTTCCGATGAACAGGAATTATATAATAGCTTGAAAAAGACTTCCGAGGATTTGGACAGCCTAATTCTTGACATCAAAAAGAATCCGAAGAAATATATCCATCTGGAGATATTCTAATGAATACGGTAAAATTTGTATTTGCCATACATGCCCATCAGCCGGTGGGCAATTTTGATTTCGTTTTCGCAGATTCATATAAACGCTGCTATCATCCTTGCTTATCCGCATTTTATGAATATCCCCAGTTTAAATTATGCCTGCATTACAGCGGTATTTTATTTGAGTGGATAGAAAGGCATTTCCCCGATCATATCAAAATGATTAAAGAAATGGTGGAGCGGGGACAGTTGGAGCTTTTATCCGGAGGGTATTACGAACCGGTTCTGGCGATTATTCCGGATGAGGACAAGGTGGAGCAAATCAAGATGTTGAGTGAAACGCTGGAGAACCGCGCCGGAGCCAAACCAACCGGAATGTGGCTTGCCGAGCGGGTATGGGAACCTCACCTTCCGGCATCTTTGAGCAAAGCGGGGATTGAATATGTGGTTGTGGATGATAATCATTTTCGATATGCCGGACTGCAGGATCATCAACTCGATGGATATTATATCGCTGAGGAGACCGGAAGTATCGTCAGGATATTTCCTTCCAGTAAATTCTTGAGATACTCCATTCCATTCAAAGATATACCGGAAACTGTCGACCATCTCATGCAATTGTGCAACAAAGCGGGGAATCCGGTAATTGTTTATGCTGATGATGCCGAGAAATTCGGTATCTGGCCTGGCACTCATAAACTTTGTTACGAAAAGAAATGGCTTCCGAATTTTATCGAAACCATTCTTAAATGCAGCGACATAATCCGGACAGCTCATTTCAGCGAGGTTATAAATTCGATTAAACCAAAGGGGAATGTATATCTGCCGACCGCGTCTTACGCCGAGATGATGGAATGGTCATTACCGGCGCGCGCTACTGTCCAGTATCAGGATTTTGAAAAGCAGTTGGAAGAAGACGGATTGATGGATAAGTATGGAATTTTCGTCCGGGGTGGATTCTGGCGGAATTTTCTTTCCAAGTATCCCGAGGCTAACAATCTAAACAAAAAGATGTTATGGATAGACCGTAAGATAAAGCAAGCGCGGAACAATACGACCAAATCACAGAATCTATCCGTTTTAGATGAAGCTAATCGGGAGAAATTTGCGGGGCAATGCAACGATTCCTACTGGCACGGGGTTTTCGGAGGATTATATCTGAATAACCTGCGTTCTTCGGTATATCAACATCTGATTGCCGCCGATAAGTTGGTGGATAAGGTGGTGCATAACAACTCCACCTGGATAGAGACTAATAAATTCGATATCGATCGCGACGGAAATGATGAGTTTATCGTCGAGACACCGCATATCAATATATACCTGTCGCCGTTGCGGGGCGGAACGATTTACGAATTAGATTACAAAAAGAATCCATTTAATTTCCTGAATACTGTAACCAGACGTGAGGAAGCGTATCACCGTCAGATACTTGAGAATCTCACCAAGAAACCTGCGAAAGACGATGCTGCCAGTATACATGATATGATCCAGTCCAAGGAAAAGGGATTGGAGAAACTACTTCATTACGATAGTTACCGGCGGACATTCCTGATAGACCATTTTCTATCTCCAACTACCACTTTGGAGAAATTTTCTGCCTGCGACTACAATGAATATGGTGATTTCGTTGAGGGCGAATACCTTCTGGAAACCGATGGGGATGAAGAAAGCTTAAGGATAATCCTAAGCCGGGAGGGCACAGTCGGCTGTGAGGATGGGACTTGTCAACTCACGGTTAGAAAGGTGATAACAGTTCCCAATGATTCCGCATCGGTGGAAATAGAGTACACTCTTGCCAGCGGATGTGATAAGAAACTGCCGCTATGGTTTGGCTGTGAATGTAATCTCTCCATGCTGGACGGGGAGTCGGCGGACAGGTATTATTTCGTAGCAGGCCGCAAGGTGAAGCCTCGTAATCTGTCCAGCGTTCATCAACTTTCCGATGTTGAAGTTTACGGAATCAAGGATACTTATCTAAATACCGAATGCAGATTCGAACTATCCTCCGAGGCTGATTTGTGGCTATTTCCTATCCATACGGTATCGTTATCGGAAGGAGGATTTGAGAAGGTTTACCAGTCTTCGGTACTGATGCCGAACTGGAAACTGATCCTTGCGCCGCGCGAGGCGAAGCGAATCGGGATTAAGTTTGGGATTGGGGAGTTGTAGAGATCCGGAATCAAGCGAGCCATCGCTTACTCGTTGGTGTTACGTCGGACTTCGGTAACCTCACGATCAATTTCGTCCATCGTGAGTTGATCCAGTTTCGCCCCTTTTGCCTTAAGGTGGGCTTTTCGGAATACTTCCGGATCGTCGGTAATGTTCTCCAGAAAATCCTCTATGCCCAAGATGACAGCGGTCGGTTCTCCTTTCCGATAAATGAGGAAGCGTTCCTGACCGCTTCCGGCGCGTTCCAATATCTCACCGAAATGAGTGCGGGCGTTAAGCGCGGATACGGATTTAGTTATTTTGCGTTTAACTTTTTTTGTCATGGACACAATGGAATAATTAGCGTAGCTAATTAATTAGTTAATTTAATACAAACAGACCCGATGTAATTGTCAATGGAATAATTCGAGTAATATACAGTCAAGCTGTGTAAAGGTCTTGTCTATATAAGCAATAAAATTCACAAATACCGCTGATAGTGGTTGACCATCTAAATAGCATCAGGTTCTCGTTTACCATCCCGCGCGACGGATTTCGCCGGAGGATGTGATTACCTGGTCAATTCTGGGATCACCGGCGTAGCGAACGCCGCCGCTGCTGGAAAGTTGAGCATTAAGTTCATGCGTGACCTTTATATGGGCGTCGCCGCTGCTGCTGATATGTACGTCAGCGACTTTACTATCGAGTTTCAGCGCCTTGTAATCTCCCGAACTGCTGATGAAAATATCCTGCTTGTCGATTTTACCATCCGCTATCTCCAGGTCTCCGGAGCTACTAAGAACAATATCGATTCTGTCCGCGTTGAGCGTACTGATCTTCGCATCGCCGGAGCTGTTTATGACGATTTCTACCTTATCAGCATTTAAATCACCCATCTCATAATCACCGGAGCTGTTTATCACCAGTTGAAATGTATTCGAGTTGATATCAGGCGCGCTTATATCTCCGCTGCTGG
The DNA here is from genome assembly GCA_014730175.1 of Candidatus Zixiibacteriota bacterium. GTDB lineage: Bacteria > Zixibacteria > MSB-5A5 > UM-FILTER-46-8 > UM-FILTER-46-8 > WJIR01. The sequence continues at coordinate 51,351 of WJIR01000314.1, read as the reverse complement.
ATATTACGACCGTATCGAGCTTCTTTAAGGTAAGGAATAAATTGACATCCTTCGTAGTATGGATATTAACATTGTCTTTGGTTCCTATCTGTAGGATCCCGTCTTCGATTTCGGTTTCGAAATATTCGATCAGGTTATCCTCGGCTTCGATACGAAGCTCATTTTTATCGCCTATTCTAATATCCAGGTCGGCGAAGGTATCCAGCTCAACTCCGTGAACATTTTTAAATTCCCGGACCTCGGCGGCTACATTGCCGGAGCCTTTATGTTTCCCCATGCTCAGGCAATTTTGCACACCCGCAAGTAAGAACATTATAGTAAGAGATACTAACAAGAAACGTTTCATCGGACGACTCCTCATTTTAACCAGTTTACCGATTATTCGAGATTCAATATAATAGATTACGAGGATAAGCGGTAATAGTTGCGACGAATATGAGGAAGATTTTATGCCGGTAAACGATGTCGGATCTCGCTATATTCGGAACCGACCTTTACCTGTTTTAGTGGACAGGTCGTGGCGCATACCAATCAGGATTCGATTAGCTAAATTTATTGACTTGACAGCACAAAACAGATAACTTATCAAGTTATAATTTTAAATGTTCATTAAAAGGAAGTTTAAACAACGTGCTGTCAATAGTCCATTCCTCCGCAGTTGTCGGGATAGATGCCTATATCGTTGGCGTAGAAACAGACATATCTCCTCAGTTACCGGCTTTTACTACCGTTGGTTTGCCGGAAACCGCCGTTAAGGAATCCAAGGACAGAGTAAAGGCGGCGATACGTAATTCAGGTTTTTATTTTCCTTCGAAAAAAATCACCGTTAATCTGGCTCCTGCGGATATCAAAAAGATGGGGACGGCTTTCGATTTGCCGATGGCGGTGGGGATACTGGCGGCTACCGGTCAGATACGGAGGGATGATTTTGATGAATTCGTGTTTCTGGGGGAATTGTCATTAGATGGCAAATTACGCGAAATAAACGGTGTGCTGCCGATGGCGATGAAATTAAGAGAGGATAGGAGTAAAAAGCTCATCGTGCCCAAGGGCAATGCTGCCGAAGCGGCTATCGCCGAGGGAGTTCCGGTCTTTCCGGTTGACAGCCTGGCGCAGACCATAAATTTCCTTGAAAACGGCGAATCAATTCAGCCGTTTACAGTGGATATAAACAGACTTTTCGAGGAAGCCAGCATCTATGCAGAGGACTTTTCGGACGTAAAGGGCCAAATCCATGCCAAACGAGCGCTGGAGGTTGCGGCCGCGGGAGGGCATAATATCCTTATGATAGGTCCGCCGGGATCGGGCAAAACGATGCTGGCTCGCAGGATTCCGGGGATACTCCCCAGGCTATCTCTGGAGGAGGCATTAGACACTACCAAAATCCATTCGGTAGCGGGGACGCTGAAGGACGGCGAAGCATTGCTTGCTACGCGTCCATTCCGCGCGCCACATCATACGATCTCCGATGCAGGATTGATCGGCGGCGGCGTTTATCCCAAGCCGGGCGAAGTATCATTGGCACATCATGGCGTACTATTTCTCGATGAACTGGCAGAGTATAAGAAAAGCGTTCTGGATATGATGCGTCAACCGCTGGAAGACGGAAAAGTGACTATCTCCAGGGCCGTGATGACTCTTAGTTATCCCTCGCGATTCATGCTGGCAGCCGCCATGAATCCCTGCCCCTGTGGATACTATGGCGACAATTCCCACGAATGCAAATGTTCCACCGGAGCTATCGAACGATACCGTTCCCGCATTTCGGGGCCATTACTTGACAGGATTGATATTCACATAGAAGTACCGGCAGTAAAGCTGAAAGAACTGACAGCGGCGCCGTCAGGAGAACGTTCCGTTGAAATTCGTGAAAGGGTAAACAAAGCCCGGGATATCCAGCTAAAACGTTTTGCTGACCGCCCGGTTATTTTCTGTAATGCCCACATGGGTTCAAAAGATTTAAGAAACTACTGTCCAATCGATGATAAATCAGCTAATTTACTGCGAGTGGCGATAAATCGGCTGGGATTATCCGCGAGAGCTTACGACAGGATACTCAAAGTAAGCCGCACTATCGCGGATATATCCGGCGTTGAGAGTATCGCCCCCGAACATATTTCCGAGGCGATTCAGTATCGAGCCCTGGATCGTAATCTGTGGAGTTGAAAGATATCGCAGGAGAGATAGAGAATGAAACAGAGAACCATAAAAAAACCGGTGTCGCTATCAGGTATCGGATTACATACCGGCAATCAGTGTACCATAACTTTCAAACCAGCGCCGATAAACCACGGTATCATTTTTGTCCGGGAAGACATTGAGGGCAGTCCGGAGATCCCGGCGCATATCGACAATGTGGTGGATATCACGCGTGGTACCACTTTGGCTAAAAATAAGGTTGAAGTACATACCGTGGAACATGTACTTGCCGCGTTAGCCGGGCTGCAAATAGATAATGTAATAGTGACGCTCAATGCTAACGAACCTCCCGTTACAGATGGCTCCTCCAAACCCTATGTGGACGTATTGCTGGATGCAGATATCGTAGAACAGGACCATCATAAGAATTACCTGGTGATAGACAAGCCGATTACCTATTCCGAAAAAGATCGCGGCGTTGATTTGGTGGTGGTTCCATCGGATGAATTCAGGATCACGTTTATGGTGGACTATAAGTCGCCGGCTTTGGGAACCCAGTACACATCATTGGTAGATCTCGATGAGGAATTCGTGGATGAATTCGCCTCCGCTCGTACTTTCTGCTTCCTCCATGAGGTAGAGGAGTTGAAAAAGAACGGACTAATCAAAGGCGGAACGCTGGATAATGCGATCATAGTCTGCGATGACCCCGAAGCGGTAGATTTAAGCAGACTGCGGGGAGTCTTCGGAATTGAGGAGGACGTTTTCGTCGGTAAAGATGGAATCGTCAACGATGTCCAGCTTCGCTTTCCGAACGAGCTCGTCCGGCACAAAGTAGTTGACCTTATTGGTGATCTGGCTTTGCTGGGAATGCCGCTTAAGGCGCATGTTCTGGCAGCTCGTTCGGGACATGCCGCTAACGTGGAACTGGCGAAGATACTCAAAAAGGAACGGGACATAAAGAAACTCACCAAGCGTTATCAGACCGAGCCGGTTAGGGGCGAATATCTGATGGACATCGAAGCCATTATGAAATTCTTACCTCATCGCTTTCCGTTCCTGCTGGTTGATAGGGTAGTAAATATGGTTGCCGGTGAGAGGATCGTTACTCTGAAAAACGTAACGATAAACGAAGGTTATTTCCAGGGGCATTTCCCGCCCAAGCCTATTATGCCCGGAGTTCTGGTGGTGGAAGCTATGGCGCAGGCGGGCGCTCTACTACTGATGAATATGCTTGACGAACCGGAAAAAATGTGGCCTATCTTTACCGCTATCGAAAGTATAAAATTCCGCAGGCAGGTGGTTCCTGGCGACGCTTTGATCTGCGACATTACGTTAGCCAGGTATCGCCATGGATTGTGTAAATTCGTTGGCGCGGCTTACGTGGATGGTGAGGTTGCCGCCGAGGGGATTCTTAAAGCCGCAGTAGTGGACAGAGAAAAAGATAAGCAATAAGATATGACAGATATTCATAAAACCGCAATTGTTAGCAGCGACGCTGAACTCGCCAATGATGTTACTGTCGGTCCCTATTCTATCATTGAAGGACCGGTTAAAATCGGAAAGGGCACCAGCATCGCCGCCCACGCTATAATAACCGACAACACTACAATTGGCGAAAACTGCAAGATAAGTCCTGGCGCTGTAATCGGTACCGAGCCTCAGGATCTTAAATTTGAGGGCGAGGAATCCGAGGTTAAAATCGGAAATAACGTAACCATCAGAGAATACGTTACCATCAATCGCGCCACCGAAGAAAGCCGCCTTACCTGTGTAGGCGATAATTCGCTCTTAATGGCGTATGTACATGTCGCTCATGATTGTCATCTTGGCAAAAACGTGATACTGGCGAATACGGTTCAGATGGGAGGTCACGTTCACATCCATGATTATGCCATTATCGGAGGTGTGACAGCTCTGCATCAGTTCGTTAGTGTAGGCGCTCATTCCATGATTGGCGGCGGCTACCGAGCGACCATGGACATGGTTCCATACGGAATCGCCATGGGATATCCTCTCAAGATTGCCTCAGTCAACAGGATCGGGCTTGAACGACGCGGTTTCTCAAAAGAATCAATAGACATTATCAAGTCAGCTTTCAGAATTTTATTCAACTCTCCTTATAACACATCCGATGCCGTAAAGAAAATTCAGGAAGAACTTCCTCTAACAGAAGAGATAAAAACCATACTGGACTTCATCGCCCGCTCAAGAAGGGGTATCATAAAATAATGATAAAGACCGCTGTGATAGGAGTTGGGCATCTTGGCAGCAGCCATGTAGCTAAATATATCAAAGCCGATGGCTGTGAACTGGCGGGTGTTTATGATATCGACAAACAGAAAAGCGAGAAGGTAGCGGAGGAATGCGCCCTCAATTCGTTCAACAGCCTTGATGAGGCTCTAACAGAATGCAACGCCATATCTATCGCCACCCCCACGACATCGCATTTCGATATCGGGATGAAAGCAATCGAAGCCGGAAAACACTTGCTGATCGAAAAGCCGATAACGACCACGGTTAGACAGGCTGAGGAGCTTGTAGAAGCGGCGAGAAAAAAAGGCGTCATACTTCAGGTGGGGCATATCGAGAGATTTAATCCCGCATTTACCGCCGCCAGAAAATATGTAGATAAACCTTTATTCATCGAATCGCACCGCCTGACGCAATTTGCCGGACGCGGTATCGAAGTTGATGTGATCCTTGACCTGATGATCCATGATATCGATATAATCCTGACGATGATCGGCGAGGAGCCGTCGGAAATACGATGCGCCGGCGCGCCGGTGATTACTGAAACCTCTGATATCGCCAATGTCCGGTTAGAATTTCCTTCCGGATGCACCGCCAATGTTACCGCCTCGCGTATCTCCGCTCATCCCATGCGTAAGATGAGGATATTCCAGAAGGCAGGATATATCGCGATAGATTTTGCCGAACGCAAATCGGAGGTCTATCTTCTAAAGGAAACATCGGATACGAGGGGCGAAGTCGCTCCTATCTTTAGAATTCCTTCCGGTATCGAGGGGAAATCGATTGAAATCATCCATCCTGAAATAGAGGCGGTGGATATGCTCGAAGCGGAGATCAAGGATTTCATTAATTCGATCAAGAATAATACTCGACCGCAAGTTGATGGGGAAGCAGGGCTGAGGGCGTTAAGAGTGGCTTCGGAGATTATCGATCTATTACCGAGAGTTCCGTAAATGCAATTATGTCTGAGAAATCAAGGTAATACAGACAGTCAAGAGGAGCATTGAACGCTTTCCTCAAGATTTTATGATCCAACTGTCTGATGAAGAAACAGCATTTTTGAAATCACAAATTGTGATGTCAAGATATTGAATGTACTGTGATAAATAAACCACCCAGAATCTACATCAGCGCTGGAGAAGCATCGGGGGATATGCATGCTGCCGGTTTGGCGGAGGAGCTCAGGAAGCTTCATCCCGACATCGTAATGACCGGCATGGGCGGGGATAAAATGCGTACAGCCGGCGTTGAAATAATCGAGGACTATCGCGATTATTCCGTCATGGGATTCGGCGGTGTAATCGCTAATCTATACCGCTTCAAGAAACTGCTGGATAGAACCGTTAAGCATATTCGGGGAAACGATATAAGCCTGGTTATAATCGTCGATTATTCAGGCTTCAATCTGAGATTAGCGAAAGCGATTCATCCTTTGGGAATCAAAGTGATATATTTCATCAGCCCACAGGTCTGGGCGTGGCGCACCGGCCGGGTGAATGATATCAGAAAATATACCGAAAAGATGATCACGATTTTCCCCTTCGAGAAAGAATTCTATAAACAACACGGCGTTGATGTTGAATATGTTGGACATCCTTTGGTTGAAAGAATCCCTCTGCTAAACGAGCATCAGAGGGCAGAGAAGAAAATATCTCTTTTACATTCTCGAGGGATTGACAATAACTCACCCACCTTGGGTCTGTTTCCCGGTTCGCGGAAGCAGGAAGTTGAAAAGATACTGCCAACCATGCTGCGGACAGCTTCTCTACTGGCGAAGGATATTACAGGACTGAAAACAATAATAGCATTGTCATCGAATGTGAACATTGATGAGTTTGAAAACACAAGCAGTTTTAGAACGGTCAATCCTGTAATCATAAAAAGGAATTCATCGGATGTTTTGTTCGCCTCCGATGCCGCCCTGGTGACCAGCGGAACTACGACGGTCGAAGCTGCGCTTCATGGCACGCCGCAGGTCGTCATGTACAAAACCAGCTTGATGACCTACGCTATAGCCCGCGTCATGGTGCGAGTGAAATATATCGCTATGGTGAATCTAATTGCTGAAAGACGAGCGGTTCCGGAATTCATACAGAATGATGCTCATCCCGGAAACCTGTATAATGCGCTCTTGCCGCTGTTTACCGATGGAACGGCCTGGCAGGAGGCACGAAACAATGCGCTTAAAATCCGTGAGTTATTGGGAGAGCCGGGCGCGTACGCCAGAGCGGCTGGTATAGTTTCAAGTTATTTTGCAATGATAATTTAACAGGCAATGACTGGCAATATCGAACCGTTAACTCGCCCCTTTACCGGTAAACACCGCGGGGATAGTGCGAGCTAATATCTTGAAATCCAACCATAGTGACCATTTATCGATATACTCCAGGTCGAGTTTGACCCAGTCATCGAAATTGTTTATACGATTTCTTCCCGAGACCTGCCATAGGCATGTAATACCCGGCTTGACCGATAGTTTTCTTCGATGCCAGTTCGCGAAACTTTCTACTTCTGTTTGCAGCGGTGGGCGAGGTCCGACCAGCGACATGTCGCCTTTGAAGACATTATACAATTGTGGAAGTTCATCGATAGAATACTTGCGCAGGAATCTTCCGACAAACGTTATACGCGGGTCACTTTTCATTTTGAAAACAACGCCCTTCATTTCGTTTTTTTCCATCAGTTTAACTTTTATCTCGTCAGCATTTGTTACCATACTGCGAAATTTGTAGCCGGTAAACGCTTTGCGATTGTGTCCAACCACTCTCCACCGATAAAATACAGGTCCTCTGGAGTCGATTTTTATTGCAATTGCAACCAGCGCAAAGACTGGCGCCAGGAGAATTAGAAGTATCCCTGACGCAATTATATCCAGAACCCTCTTGCAGAATACCGGAGTTATCTTGCGGGATACGGAATAAAAGCTGAGTACCGGCGCTCCAAGGAGATCACTGGAAAGATAAGGAACCGGAGTATTGGAGAATTCGGTAGCAACATGCGCCGTTATTCCTTGCTCCCTGCACTGAGCGATAACATCCTCCACCTTATGAAACGACTTCATCGGAAGCCCTATATAGACTTCATCCACGGGATTGCGGTTTAAAATATGTGAGAGGTTCGGTAATTTATCGATCACCAGGCTTGACTTACCGTTATACGGACGATCACCATTTTCCGAAACAAAACCTAATACGTTAATACCCCATTGGCTGTTGGCTTTGGCTAAATCGAAAAACTCGCATGCTTGCCTGCCGGTACCGACTATCAGGATATTTTTCTGATTATTACCGCGCATGCGGAAATGCTGCAACATGCGCTGAATGAACCGCCTGAACAATTGTAGGAATAAAATGTCTAAAATAATAAATAGAATAATATGGTTTCGAATCGGAACCAATTCACCGGTAAGCATCAAATATCCGATTAAGACTCCAGAAGCCATCAAGCAGGGCTTAAGCGCTTCCATAAGGATAAATGGGTACGACTTCATCCTGTATTCATACGCTTTAGGGGATTTAATCAGAAAGACCAACCACAACGGTATGATCAGGATCAATAAATGAAGGTTAGCTTGAAAGTCCTGAAGTACACCGTAAGGATTTGAATCGATTGTGAAAAATATAAGGAAGCTAATGCAGAATGCCAGAGCTGTCAGTGTTAGGTCTGCCGCTAAATGTAGACGCCTTAACAATAGCAAATTCTCTTTAATCATGTTTACCCGCCACTATTTTTTAGTTTGAAAGTCCCTTTCGACAGAACATAGTGATTTTTATATATTCTTTGAGATAATTCCCACCAAATTTCTATATTCCTTAAAATTCCGTTGATTATTCCGGGTCCTCCGGAAACCGTATATTGTTTTTCGACTGAAGAACGCGGCATTTGAATGTTCAATTGTTGAAAGTGCTTGCAAATTTGGTTTATTTTGAACTACCCGGATATTACAATATTCTTACAATCGAGGGATTTATATCGTACTTGGCGGAGACAAAGAAGCGGAGCCGCCGGGCTCCGCTTCCGCCCCACATCCCTCCAATAAAACCTTCTTTTATATAGTCGGAAATATAAACACAGCCTTAAGCGTTTTTTAGTTTGACACCTGTTGTCTTTTCTTCGGCATTTATCGCCATCAGTTCCGGATGCTCTCTTAATAGTCTGAAGACCTCATCTCTACCGAAACAGTCTCCCGGACTGTAAAGCGCTTTGTATATTTCGGTGACAAACTTTATATCATCGAGATTCTCAACCACCCAACGCATCATCGAACGATTAATCCCATCGGATACATTCCCGATCCGGAACTCCTCGGGATTCTTCAGCAGGACTTTCGGATACTCGTCCATAGAGAGGTTATCATCACAGCAGTTGAAAAGTTTCTCCATGGTCTGAACCGGATACAACTCTACCTCAAGGCCCCTCGGAAATGTCCGCGGATTAATATTGCTGCAATAATCGTACTTCTTCCTGTTATTCAAATAGAGATTAACGACATCATCTACGAGGTTAGGGTCCACCAAGGGGTAATTAGCTAAAACTCTGACCATCGCTTCACTATCAAAGCTCTTGGAAGCATTATACAGTTTCCTCAGCATTCCATAATCGTCTTCGCGATAGATAGGAACATCAAGAATATCGCACAATGATTGGAGTTCGTCATACTCCTCCGAACGGCCGCCAACGACAACTATTCTATCAATTCCATTACAAGATCGTAGCCTTTCAATAATCAGCTCTATTATCGGACGTCCCAAAATTGGGTGCATGCAGAGGTTCGGCGAATTCTTTGATTCTATCTCCGTCTGTATAAGTACCGATATCATGTCTCCTCCGATTCTGAATTCTATAATATTTCAATATCCTCTTCAATGCCGTCACTATATCCGAGATATCTTTATCCTTTAAACCGGGATTAGTCGGAAGAAAAATCGAATTATTCCAGTTATTCTCGGCATTTGGAAAATCCCCGGCAGAATATCCAAACCTGTTTCTATAATATTTATGTAAATGCAACGGCTTAATAACTTCCGATTCTATTTCCAAATTTTCAGCTACGAGGTAATCCCGGAGATCAGTTTTGCTTAATGGATAAATCGTATGGTCAACTATTACCGGGTAATTAAACCAGCTATTTCGATTACCTGGTTTCTCCTCAGGCAAAACCAAACCCTCAATTTCCCTCAGCTCTTGCTCATAATGTTTTGCATGTTTCTTCCTTGCTCCGATAAGTTCCTCCAATTTCATAAATTGATGCAGGAAGATTGCGGCAGCTAAATCGTTGGAAGCGTACTCGTAGCCGCAGCAAGCAATTTCGCAATCAGCCCCGGCTGATTGAAGCGTACGGAAATCGATCCCATCATTAAGCATTCTGTCGATATTGTCGAAAGCATCACTCTCGGCACCGATAATCACGCCTCCCGGGCAGAGTCCTCCCTTTTGCATTTTGGATAGCGAAAAATAAGTGAAATTTCCGAAACTACCGATTTTCTTCCCCTTGTACTCGCTTCCCACTGCCAGTGATGCGTCCTCGATAATGCGAAGATCATGCTTCGCGCCGATTCTGTAGATCGTCTCCGGATCGCTTGGAACTCCGCCCGAATGCACCACCACGATAGCTCGAGTATTCGGTGTAATTGCAGGCTCAATTCGTTCAGGATCCATGTTGAAACCATTGGATTTCACATCGAGCAAAATCGGCTTAGCTCCTGACTGCACTATGCAATTGGCAAGATACGGCGGGGAAAGCGCGGAGATTATTACTTCATCACCGAATCCGATATCCTGAGACAGCAGTATCAAGTGAAGCGCCGCCGCCCCGGTGATGACGGCTCTGGCATACGGCACCTGAAAGGATTCTGTCAGGTGGCTTTCCAACTTTCTGATCTTCAAACCGGCGCCGATGCTATTGGACCTGAGCAATTCATTGCACTCTTCGATCAACGACCGGTCAACCTGATTCATGCGATTGAAAAAGCGCTTTTCCCCTGCAGGTCTGCCGCTATATTTCGGTGGAAGTGTTTCGCCGGTCGGTTTCCTCCGATTCGAATTCGTAGTGTCCGGCGCTGACAATCTCAATTTGCGCAAACAGGAATCCTTTCATTAAATGGCGAAAAATAGTCTTTATCACTGCTAAAACAATCCCCTGGTGAGGGCTTAATATCCTCATCGAAAGCGAAATCAAGAAGCCGTAGGATACCGCTGCCGGTAGCAACCTCCAAGTGCATATCTTCGCCGATATCCAAAATCATCCCGGGCGAAACTTCGGGATTGAAAGGACTGGCAATTTCTGATGACCAGATGGTTATCCCGGCGCCACGCAACGAGCTCTTTGCACCGTATGCGGGTAGATTGAATGCTCTAATCAGGTTGTAGATATTATGGGCTGTTTTTTCCCAATTTATTCTATCGGGCAGAGGAATCCCTTCTGACCAATTTCTACTCTCAAATGCGATCCTTTGACTTTCGAGAATGGCGCAGTTTATCAAGCTGTATGAATGCTTCTTAATCATTCGTTCTGCGATTTCCGAACATCTGCTGTAAAGGGATGCCGCCGTGTCCTCTCTGAAAATCGGCGTGGTGGCGACATCGACAATGCCGATACAGGATTTTGCCATATCAATGGTGTGAAGGGTGATGCCTATCTCCATTTCTCCGTTTAAGATAGCTCGTTGAACCGGCATTTTCCCCTTGTAGTCCGGTAACTTACCGAAGTGAAGGTTTAGCCATTGGATATCATTCAGCTCATTTTTCGGAGCCGAATTGATATGACTGCAGTTTACGGTTACCAGAGATGTTGCGTGGTGTAACTTAACTTTCTTTATTATTTCAGTCCACGGAGTACCGCTATCCAGCGCAATAACCAATAATCCCTGGCTTTCAAGATACTTCCGGAGCAAATCCCGGCTGAAGCTATCGGCTATAACCACAAATCGGCATTTTGAATATTTTCCGGAGCTTGAGTCCATCTCGCATACTTCCAAATTACTTCATCTTTCTGAGCTGTCGGAGTTCACCAGATAATCCCGCCGCAGCGAAGATCATCCGTCTCTTTACTTTATCGGTATCAATCCTTTTTTTCTCAATCTGTTTATCGAATATTATGCTATTGATTGCACCCGCCGCTTCTTTTACATTCGCTTCATTATCAAGTTTGAATACGAATTTTGAAAATCTATTGCTGGAATTGACCCGGATTGGAGAATACTCACTTCCGTTGCCCTTAGCATCAATGTTGATTGTTTTAAGCAGGGGACATCTTCGGGCTAAGAGGTTCATAAAACTCCCCACCGGTACATCGAGATTTACGATCAATAGCTCCGGAGATAGTTTTTTTATGATTTTGGAAGCTGTTCCTTCCCAATTCATAAATGGCGGTATCAAATGAACTGCGAATTTGTGTTCGAGTACCGGCGGCGGTTCACCATTGAGGTCCTGAACTATGAATCTACTGTTAATTCCATAATTCTCCCTTAAACATAAAGCAAGCTCCATGCATTTCTGAGCCCTATCAATCCTGCCATTATCGGTTTTGATGAAATCACATCGGAATACCACTATAGGCGTATTCATAACTTTTTACTCATCCTCCCTTCATAATCGATGAAAATCGGAGTTAAGCCCGAATATCTCAGTTTGAGGTGAATGGTCTGCCATTTATTTGGTGGTGATGTTAATATTGATCGGATTTGTGAAGGGCGCTTAATAGTATACATACTACAACCTGTCAAATAACTAAATCCTTATTCAATGGAGCAAAATCCTATAATAATCGGTAGCTCCAATCCCTAATGCTATTATCGACTTATGAGTCATAACCTGAAGTAGGGCGCTTAGATGATGCAAACAATCTGATAGATATCGATCCTGTATTATTCGCAAACTTCGTAGCTGATAGCAGAAGCCCTGCAGTTTGTTTCATTACCCACTTTAGGGCGTTGAATGAGAAAGTAAGATCGACGCGCCTACATGATAATCCCCGAAGGACAAGCCTTCGACTACGGATTATTGGTATTAATGAACTATGCGAGCTGAGCCATGCAACTGATTGCAGTATAACTGCATCATCGAGAGCCGTTCAATTACCGACCCTTCGACATCAACCATAATCCCCTCGAATACAAGAAGATACAACGCTCAAGAAAAGGGCAGCTACGGTATGGGCTTTGCGCTGTTATAGGGGGAAACCAATAAATTCTTCTGTAACTAATTGAGGTGAAAAGAATTATAAACATGCATAATGACTACGCAAAGGTTGTTCTCAGTTTTGTACTTTTATTCTTATCTATCGCTTTTTTATCAAATATTGCTGATGCCGCGTTAATATATGGCAGGATTTTCAGCGCTAATAGCGGAGAGCCGATAGCCTATGCAGTGGTTGAAGCTGAGGGAACCGAATACAAAACAATTTCAAATGAATCGGGCGAATACCGACTGAATATCGAATCCGATGGCAAATATACGATAAAGGCTGACCTGATAGGTTATAAATCGCGGCACAATCAGGTAGAAATCACCAGCGGGAATGCGATTCCCCTAAATATATATCTGACCGAAGCTCCGCTGCCGATGGCGGAAGTAAAAGTGACCGGAAGCAGCGACAAACCGACTCGCCCCGATATTGGGCAAACAGCTCAGCGCGTGAATGTACAGGAATTATCGGATCATCCCGGCATGGTAGATGATCTTCTCAGGCAAGTGCAAGAAATGCCACAGGTTAAATCGCGCTCCGATTTTTCGTCGAAGATGTATGTACGTGGTAATGGACCGGAACACAATATTGTATTTGTCGATGATGTTCCGGCTTATAATCCCTATCGCGCTCTGGGAGTACTGTCCGCATTCAATCCCAATTTGGTTAAAGGGATACACTTATATCCGGGAGGCTATCCTGCTGAATATGGAGGACGCCTGTCGGCGGTTTTAGACATTAAGTATCGTGACGGCGCAAAAAAAAAGCATAGACCGTTCTTTGACCTGAATACATTAGCGGCAAACGGTATTATTGAAGGTCCCATTGGTTCGTCCCAAAATTCATACCTTCTTTCACTCCGACGTACCTTTTATGATCTTTTTCTGAAGAATGAAGACACTTACAGCATCTACCCGCATTTCTACGATGTTTATGGAAAGCTTTCAATTGGAATGAAGAGCAAAAACCAGTTTTATGCTGCCGGATGGTACAACGGAGAAGGATTCCGGTTTAACCAGAAGAAGAGCGAGGAGGATGACAGATCGTATAATGCCATTGCGCTCAATGACGGGTACTCCAGCGGCGCTTGTATCAATTGGAAATCGCTTCAAAACAAGGGAATAATCCTTGACCATAAAATTTATCATATACACGAGAAGAGGAATTTGAATCTCGATGGCGATATCGATGCCAATTACAACAGCTTGATACAGGAAAGCGCGCTAAAAGGCGAGTTGACTTTCTTGAGCGATATAGGAGAGTTTAAAGTCGGTTATCTGGGGGCATACTCTACCGAGCAGGTCAATTGGGACGGTTATGGTTTTCCGGATAGCCTGGATGAAGAACGTCCGCCGGACAGCCCGGATGTACGCCCTATTCAGGAGCATTTTCATATCAATGAGTCTTTTTTGAAATGGTCATCCTATATATCCGGGGAGTTTTACCTTCCGGGCAATTTCTCGCTTTATCATGGATACAGGTTTTCCGGTGGAGGATTAACGAATCATTTAACGGCATCGCCCCGATGGGGGATAGTATTTGATCCGACCGAGAGGTTTAACATCGGCTACTTTGGCGGTATCTACTATCAACCGCCGACCTATACCGCCTTTTTGGAAAAGAACTACCTTCCGGAATTGCAGCGAAATCCGGAAATTGCCCCCGAGAGAGCAATTCATAATATTTTCGATCTCGAATATAAGACTGAACGCAACTGGCAAATTCATCTAAGTCTTTACCACAAGTATCTGGATAATCTTATATATAATAATCCCCCTGATTCCCTGATTCCGGAAAACATAGGCGAAGGTGGGGTTAAAGGGCTGGAATTGTCGGTTATAAGTGATGACAGGCATTGGTTGAATGGTTATGCATACTACTCGCTTTCCGAGGCGAAGCTTAAGACGCCATTGGGAGACTACAGTCCCAATTACGATCAAAGACATTCATTTACAATGGGTTTGAGCGCCAGGATTTCGCACAACTGGGAGATATCGAGTCATTATCGTTATGGCTCCGGCTATCCGTATACCGAAGTGGTAGATAGAAAACCGGGAGTAAATTCCGAGGACACGCCATGGATACCGGTTTGGGGTGAGATTAATGGGGTTCGGTATCCCTTCTACAGCCGACTGGATTTACGGATTTCATACGATTTTCAATGGGCGCAAACGGACTGGAATGTTTATCTTGAAGGCATAAATGTTATGAATAGAGAAAATGTATATAGCTATGTATATGATCGGGAATACCTTGAACGTTCGCCGATTAGCCAGCTTCCGTTCCTGCCCAACTTTGGATTATCAATCGAGTTCTAACCCGGATTATTCATAAATTTAGTCACCGGTAGCGGAAGCCTTGCGCTTCCAGTATTTCTTTGGAATCTTCAATTACAGTCTGTAAATATTCTAATTCACTAGAGCTACCGAAGGACAAGCCTTCGGCTACGAATTAGTGTTTTTTATGAATAATACGGGTTAAAAATATAGCCAAAAAAATAAGTGACCGCGTAAAGTTGAGGTTCTTCACACGGTCACTCTCCCAAAGGGCATAAGGGACTATACCCGTTGCTACTACTACCAGTGAAAAGATATTACATGTTAGAAATTGACTGATCAGTGATTTTACTCTACCAGTACTACCTTTTCCAGTTCAATAAATGAGCAATATCTATGCCAAATCAGTTCTCATCGCCACTTTTAATGGGTTTTTATAACCTATTGAATATTAAGCAAGTAGGCTACCGTCTTTTTGCGCGCAGAAAATACTCATATAAAATAGTCTAAATTTATACCCGATGTGCGCATTGCTTTGCATATATTATGTTAAAACTGTCCATTAATTGCACAGTAGAATCGAACGAGAATTGGGTATTCTTGGGGAATTGAAGGGCTTTTTTCGTTTTACGCCTAAGGAAGGATCTTAATTGCTTTTATTCCTTCAAGTATTTCGCCAACCAATCAAATTGCACTTCGTAGAAATATTCCAGGTTTTTCATTTGATGGATGCTATGTCCTTCATTGGGGAAATAAAGTAACTGCGAATCTACTCCCTTCCTCTGCAGGGCAGTGAAACCGCTTAATGCCTGGCTGATATCTACGCGGTAGTCCTTTTGCCCATGTACAAACAAAATCGGTGTCCTAATATTATTCAAATAAGTCGAAGGCGAGCGTTCTATATACAGGTCAGGATTTTCCCATGGAGTTCCATTGAATTCCCATTCGGGGAACCAGAGTTCTTCGGTTGTGAGATAAGCAAAAACATGGTCGAATAATCCATCAACACAAACCAGGCATTTGAAGCGATCGGTTTGCCCGGCAATCCAGTTGACCATGAATCCGCCATAAGAACGTCCCATAGCAGCTAAGCGGCTTCCATCGATAAAATCATGTTTATTGATCAGGAAATCGATCCCGAGCATCAAATCGGTGTAGTCCTTGCCGCCCCAGTCACCGCTGACAGCATCGGTGAATTCCTGCCCGTAACCTACACTCCCGTGGGGATCGATCTGTGCAACAGCATAGCCTTGCGCCGCTACCAGGTATTTATTCCAACCGTAAAAGTTGAATTCATCCAACCAGGTCCATTGGGGACCTCCGTGGATTAAAAGAACCAAGGGATACTTATTATCGGGATCGAAATCGGTAGGGAGAGTCAGATAGCCTTGAATTCGAACATCGTCAGCGCCCTTGAACCAGAAGTTCTGAGCAGGTTCTATATTTATATGGCTGAATGGCTCCTCGGTGTAATACGTAAGGCGGGCTTCCGTCTCGTCTTTGGTATCATACACAAAAAGCTCCGCCGGACGATCCGGCATTATTTGGATGTATGCTATTCTTCTATCATCGGGGAATACTTGATAATTCCATCGTACCGTTCCGTCGAGAATTCGTTGAATCTTACCGCCGCCAATGGAAACTTTAAAAAGTGAGTTACCTCCACGTTCTATCGCGGAGAAGTAGATATCCTTTGAATCAGGAGCCCAACGGATGCCGCCGACCGAAAGATGAAAATCGGGTGTGAGATCTCGCAATTCCCTTTTCCCGATATCATAAATCAACAGCCTTCGCCTGTCCGATTCGTATCCAGGGCGCGACATCGAAAGATAGGCTAAGTAACGTCCATTTGGCGAATACACCGGTGATGTATCATTACCTTCGTTTTCGGTAAGTCTTGTCAAGCTGCTATCCCGCAGGTTGAGAATAAAGATGTCGTTGTTGGTGCTCAAAGCGAGATTGCTGTCGGTATTGGTTACGAAGCTGATATGCTCTCCGTCAGGATGAATCGAGTAGTAAGGCGATCCGGCGAGGGCGAAAGGAGGGACTTCTACTTCTTCCGGCGTGATGTCCTTATAGCTTCCGTCCCTCAAATCGTGAACGATCAGATGCCCGACTTTGTCTCCGAGCCAGTGATTATAATGACGAAAGGGAAGCTTGTCATAGAGCATCCCGCTTGTTTGCCTTTCATCCCGCTTCTTTTGTTCCGCCTGGTTACAACTGTCTGTCGGGCAGCCGGGGAAAACATTCGACGTGAACAGTATCCTTTGACCATCCGGAAACCATTCCGCGTTGGATACTCCTGTGGAAATTGAAGTGACCCGTGCCGATTCACCGCCATCGATATTTATCCGCCAGGCTTGATTACTATCGGTATCCCTATTGGAAATGAATAATATACAATTCCCGTTCGGTGACCACCTGACATTAGAAACGTGTTCGATGCGATTAGTAAGTTTCCGCGGTTTACCGCCATGGGAATCTACGATGTGAATGCTCGAATGGGATTCTCCTGTAAGCGTATCATGTTCGGTCAGCACGAAAGCTATCTTACTACCATTGGGTGATAATCTAAAATCCCCGACCATGGGATAAGCGAATAAATCATTGAAAGTGATTTTTCTTTTTGCCTGTGCGTCAGGACAGGCAATACAGATTATTGTTAATAACAGGCACAGCTTTTTCATAGTTGTTTTGAATGTATCCTCGACAAATGTCCAAACTTTGCTTATGCTTCGAAGAGATTTACATAATCGAAAGTGTCCACATTAACCAGGCCCCTGTCGGTGAGTTTAAGTTTGGGAATAACCGGTAACGCCAAAAAGCTGAGGGTCATCAGCGGGTCATCCAATGACGATCCGAGCTCTTTTATTGCCTTGGTGATCCTCTCTATTTTTTCGGCAACCACCAACAATGGGCGTTCCGACATCAACCCCGCTATCGGCAGTTCCAACTCCTCCAGCGGTTTACCATTCTTGATAACGGAGATTCCGCCGCCGATTTTGTTAAGGCGAACTACCGCTCGAGCTATATCCTCATCACTGACTCCGACCACGATGATGTTGTGGGAATCATGGGCAACTGTGCTGGCGACTGCGCCGGTTTTAATACCGAACCCTTGCACCAATCCTTTGCCTATGCGGCCGGAAGCGGTATGACGTTCAATTACGCAGACCTTCAAGATATCATTATCCACATCCGAGACGATTTTGCCGTCTTCGATTTTAGGCTCCACCAGCAAAGTGTCGGTAACGATCTGTTCCGGTATTATCTTCATGACACGGCATTTACCTTTACCCGCGGGATACTCGAATTCACCTCCCTCGAGCCATTTAATATTTACAGAACTCCGTAGCGCCGGACGAGGTCGCGGAGGATCGACATAAACCGGTTTTCCTTTTCGCGCAACCAATGAACCATTCTTATAAACGGCGTGAATCTTGATGTCTTCGAAGTTGTTGAAGACGATCAGGTCAGCCAACTTACCGGGAGCGATTGCCCCCAGATCACGCAAACCGAAATACTCCGCCGGATTAAGTGTGGCAAGCTGTATGGCAGTGATCGGCTCCAAGCCGTTTTTTATCGCTTTACGCACCACTCCATCCATGTGACCATGTCTGATGATATCCACCGGATTGTGATCATCGGTTACCAGCATAAATCGCGATTTGTTCTCGCAGGTTACCAATGGAAGGAGATCAATCAGGTTCTTTGCCGCAGAACCTTCCCTTATCATAACATACATACCCAGCCTTAATTTCTCGCGGGCTTCCTCTATTGTGGTAGCCTCGTGATCGGAGCTTATACCGGTCGAGATGTAACCGGCGAGTTGCTTACCGGACAAACCGGGAGCGTGTCCCTCCAAACGCTTTTCCGAATAGATAGCGATTTTATCAAGTGTGTCGGGATCACCCTTCAGGACACCGGGGTAGTTCATCACCTCGCCCAATCCCACCACCCATTTTTCCCGGAGAAACGGGTAGAGATCGAATGCTTCCATCTCCGCGCCCGATGTCTCCATGCTGGTTGCCGGAACGCAGGACGGCATGGTGAAAAATACGTTCATCGGATTATATTTAGAAGACTCCAGCATGAACCTGATACCGTTGTAGCCGAATACATTGGCGATCTCATGCGGATCGGCAACAGCTGAAGTAGTACCGAGAGGAAGGACCGCGCGCGTAAACTCCGGTACTGTAACCATGGATGATTCCAGATGGAAGTGAGCATCGATAAATCCGGGAGCTATATATGCTCCCTCCAGATCGACTCTCTCTCGGGCGTCATAATCAGGTCCCACCCCGGCAATTCTATCTCCGTAAACGGCAACGGAGCCTTCTATAACCTCACCTGAATACACGTTAACAATCCTGGCGTTATCAAGACAGAGGTCTGCCGGATTTCTTCCGGACGCTACATGAACCAATTCCGCAATCTCTTTTTTATTTCTTCTGGCAAAAGGATTTTCGCTCATAATTTCCTCCTTTGGTGAGTATCTAAATTACCCCAAAACAATTCTTGATGCAATAGTTAGTTTGGTCCTTTCAATCAAATGGTGAGTTAAGCGAATTCCGAACTAATGACCGTTAATAAATAATCGCCGCGAATCCGTGTCAGCGCTGGAGCGCTGACCACCGGTATGCAATGAAGAGCGATTCTACTAAATCTAACCTCTACCCGCCATAAGGATAGAAAATGTAGAATAGCAATGAGAGTACAAAAAGTATATACATTCCCGGATGTATCTCTCTTGCTTTACCGGTTAACAGCTTCAGTAAGGGGTAAAAGATGAAGCCGGCAGTCATCCCGATTCCGATGTTGAAAGTGAATGACATAAGCGTTATGGTCAACGCCCCAGGGATAAGTTCGCTGAAATCATCGAACTTAATGCCGGTGATCGGTTTGAACATGATGAAGCCGACAACGATAAGCGCGGGTCCGTAGGCTTCCGGTGGTATCGCCGTCAAAAATGGGGCGAAAAACAAAGCCAGTAAAAACAGCAAGCCGGTAACTATCGAGGCGAATCCGGTACGGGCGCCGGCGTTTATACCGGCGGCTGATTCAATGTAGCATCCGGCGGTAGTGGTTCCCAGGAAAGATGCTAAGATAGTGCTGGTGGAATCGACCAGCATCGGTTTTTCTATCTCCGGAAGGTTTCCATCCTTGTCCAACAATCCTGCCAGGGAAGATACTCCGATTAATGTACCCATGGTATCGACAAAGTCCATAACGAAAACCGTCAGGATAACCGAGAAAAATCCCCAGGTGAGAGCGCCTTTTATATCGAGATGAAACAAGATTTCCGTAATGTCCGGGGGCATGGAGATTATTTTCTCGGGCAATGGAGCGGTTTTAAGAATGAAGGCTAAAATTGCGGCGCCGATGATACCTAAGAGCATTCCGCCGGGAATTCGTTTCAATAGAAAAATGGTTATCAGCATTAGTCCGATAATGGCGATTATCACGTTCGTCGATGCAATATTACCGAAGGTGACAGGCGCGCCCGGAACTCCCAGTTCCACAATTCCTGTCTCATTCAATCCAATAAATGTGAGGAATAAGCCGATCCCAACAGAAAATGCGTTCTTGAGGCTGAAAGGTATCGATTCCGCCAGATATTTTCTCGCCCCAACCAGTGTGAGTAAGGTGAAAGCAACGCCGCTGATGAAAATGGCGCCAAGGGCTGTCTGCCAGGAATATCCTAAAACTCCACAAACCGTATAGGCGATAAAAGCATTCTCGCCCATGTATGGCGCAATAGCGAACGGACGCTTTGCATAAATGCCCATCAGCAAGGTGCCGAATACGGCGGTTAAGATAGTAGCGACCATCGAAGGACCGCGGGGAATCCCGGCAGCTTCCAGAATAGCGGGATTGACAACGATAATATATGCGGTCGTTACAAAGGTGGTTAAACCCCCGATAATTTCCTTTCCGTAAGTGGCGCCGACGCTATCGAATTGAAAAAAGCCTTTCATAGAGTCCTCCTCTATCGACAATGGTCTATTCTCTTTCTTAGGGAGAATATATGTAGAAGGACAAAGCCTTCCGCCTGCTTCTTAAACCGTCGCACTCCGATGTCAGCTCCGTACGCGCCGGAATGAACTTCGACAAGTAGGAATATTCAGGGCTGTCGGGTATACCTTTCATAAGGAATAAAGTTGTTCCCCTAATTTTCACTCGCTTTTAGAATTAAACCTTGATAGTCTTCGACGGTATCAATGTTCTGAAGTATTCCGGGATCATCGACTCCAATTTGCTTAACAGCGGAAGGATGGTTCCAAAGAATATCTCGGAGAGTTTCTCCATTCGCTGCCTTCTGTACCTTCCTCACCATTGATTTGGTCAATAAAACCGGATGTCCCTTTTTGCCATTGAATACCGGAACGACCGCCTTGGTGTTACTGGGCTCGGTAGCCGAATCCAGTAACTGCATAACCGTATCCGGCTCCACAAGAGGGTGATCAACCGGGAACACGATTAGATCACCTTCGGCTTTGAGATTGCTCAGACCGGCTTGGAGCGAGCTAAACTGTCCGTTGGTATAGTTCTCATTTATGACGGTATTAACGATTGACAAGTCTGTCATCGATTTAATCTTATCCGCCTCGGCGCCCAACACAACCGTTATATTATCGATTCCCGCCAGAATAAGAGTGTCGATGACGCGTTCAATAAAGAAACGTCCGTTTATCTCAAGAATGGCTTTGGGTTTTCCTATCCTTGATCCTTCCCCTGCTGCAAGCACAATCGCTGATGGTATGGAATAAGATTTTGGCATATGAATCATTAGCTGTTAGAGTTCAGAGATCTCCTTCGAAATCGTTCTTAGTATTATCGCTCGAAAAGTATGTTATCCGCTTCTGGCTTCCGGGTATATGCCCTATGAACTCCTTCCAGGAAGAGGCGAATCACTATGGGACCCGAAACAGCCCACTATAAATGCATATAAATCATATTGGTATTTGTCAACCCCATTTTTCATCATCATCTACAGAAATCGTTTTTTTCCATCTTCAGCAGTGCATCTCGGGATATTCTTCAGTATCCGATAGTCACTTCCCATCCGGATTAATATCCGGAGCGATCTCGAGATTGGATTCCTGCCGAGCCGGTTATCCCGCCGGTTTAAGGATTCTGATTTGCGTACATTCTTCGGATTTAGCCTGTATTATTCATAAATTTAGTCACCGGCAGCGGAAGCCTTGCGCTTCCGGCATTTCTTTGTAATTCTCAATTACAGTCTGTAAATATTCTAATTCACTTGAGCTACCGATGGACAAACCTTCGGCTACGAATTAATGTTTTTTATGAATAATTCAAACCCGAATTATTCATCTAAAATTTCTTGACAAAACAGGAATCCATTTTATCTTTAGCAAAACTACTATAGTTGTGATGCATTGATTCGATCCTTTGTCAGCTTCCTTTTCTTTTCAGACAAAGATGTTATTTGAAAAATTCATATCGTAGCGGTCTGCGAAGGTAGTTCTCCGTTAGACTAAATTGCTATTTTTTAGCGGAGACATTTGCTATCCTATAGCGAATTAATAGGGATATTGGTAATCATCCCCGACGCAATGATACATACGGGAGATACCTGTTCCGGGTGTTAAGAATTTATCTCCTTTCGTGTTGTTGATGTATACTGATAATATCTCCTATTTGAAATCCGCGTGGTTTAAGACACCGAATGAAACGTCTAACAAATGTAATAATAAAAACATGAGGTTTACATGTGGAACAAATCTAATTCCAGGAGGGATTTTCTGAAAATCCTGTCCGGAGGAGCGGCATCTCTAATTGCATTTCATCCTTACAGCTATATTTTTGCCGCAAGCGGTAAAACCGTGGGACCACGGGAGCGAATCCCGAATCCGTTTGTAAACAATGAAGGCAAGCCGATTTTAGCAGCGGTCAAAGGCACTGATTTAAGAGCCATGCTGCATACCGGTTTAAGTGCATTGGGCGGATTGGATTTGCTTTTCGACGGAAATCAGGATTGTCTCATAAATCCGAATTTTGTGGTTGACCAGTACTATCCCACAACAACGTCGCTGGAAGCGATTGTCGAGGTGATACAAGTAATAAAGCAGGTATCTTCGGGCTCAATTAAGGTAGGGGATCAGGGATATCTCCCTGCCGATATAGTATATCCCTACCTTGATGTCGAAGGGATTGTAAGTCAGGCCGGAGGTGTGCCGGTGATGTTTGAACAAACTTATAATGTCAGAAGGCTATCATGGCATCCTCAGAAGCCGGATTTTGAAGTTTGGAGCGATATATATGATTCATCGATCGTTATCAATATGCCGACGCTAAAGAGACATGGCCGCGAACACGCCAAATTGACATGCTGCCTGAAAAATCATGTTGGGACCGTCAATGGTCCATATCGAGTAGGTACGCGTTCATATATACATGAGAACAACGATGAACATCTTTTTCAGGATATAGCGGAATTAGCAGGATTGGTTAATCCGGAGTTATGTATTGTGGATGCCCGCACCATCATGACAATTTATGGACCTACTCCAAATGAGGACACAATTCTCGCCGATGCCAACTTACTTATTCTCTGTGGCGATATAATTGCGACCGACTTGTATTGCGCACAGGTGATGCAAGAATACGATCCTACTTTCGATGCGGAGATGATAGAACCAACAATAGATAGGGCGATAGAGCTGGGATTGGGTGTATCGAGTTTGGATGATGTTGAGATTATCGAACTTCCCGAACAACCTATAGGCGGTTCTATATCCTCAAAGCCGCATTACTCGGATTTGAACGGCGTACCCGATGCAATTGCTCTGGAGCAGAATTATCCGAATCCATTTAATGCAACCACGTCTATCAGGTTCAAGACGCGTCGGAGCGCGCCCATTGATATCAGACTATATGATATGTTAGGAAAGGAGGTTACGACAATAACACATGATATTTATCACGCCGGTTCCCACACGGTAACCTTCAACGCCAACGGCTTACCCAGCGGTAAATATTTCTATCGTTTATCGGCGCCGGGAATAATGGAAACGAAATCAATGACGTTGGTTAAATAAATGTTGGTCTCCGGGACCTAATTAACATTCAAACTGTATAATGGGTTCCTATGTGTACGGTAATTAGAATAATGCAGGTGCAAACTTGAATGATTCATCGCAATCCAGACGAACATTTATAAAGTCGCTATCCGGCGGGATGGCTTCGGCTTTCACTTTAGCGAATCCGGTTGGAGCTCTAAGTAAGTTGAATCCTTCCCTTTATCCCAGAGTCGGCTTGCCCAATCCCTTTGTGACACCTGAGGGTAAACCTGTATTGGTATGCGTCAAAGGCACTGACATCAATAATATGCTCGCTACCGGCTTAACCGCGATAGGTGGATTGGGTCGGCTGATTAACTCGGATCAGGATGTTCTAATAAAACCTAATTTTCTGACTGATCAGTACTACCCGGCATCGACCGATCCCGATTTTCTCACCGAATTGATAATGTCGGTAGTAAGCACAACTAACGGTACAGTATATGTTGGCGACCAGGGATGGAGACCGCCGCAAATCGTTTACCCCTTCCTCAATTTGGATGAGATCGTTCCGCAAGCAGGCGGGGAGTTGATAGCTTTTTCGAATCCCTACAATGTAAGACATCCTTCCTGGGATCAGGAAAGACCAGATTTCGAGGTATATTCGGAGGTTTATGATGCGCCAATAATCATAAACCTCTGCAATCTAAAAAAGCATTTCCAGGCTGACTTGACTTGTGCTATCAAAAACCATGTCGGAGCAGTCACCGGCTCAAATAGAACCGGCACCCGGCTATTTATACATGCCAACCACAGCCAGTTTCTAAGGGAGGAGGTGGCGGAAATAGCGGGATTGATCAGACCCGAGTTGAATATAGTTGACGCCAGAGTCCTGATGACGATATTTGGGCCTGTGATTCATGAAGAGACTGTACTGGTCAATACGGACAGAATTATAATCTGCGGGGATATTGTGGCAACTGACGCATATTGCGCCAATCTACTCGAAAAACATGATCCCACTTTCTCGGCGTCAATGGCCGAACCGACGCTACAGCGAGCGGAAGAGCGTGGATTGGGCACCTCGGATTTGGATCAAGTTGAGATTATAGAATTGAATGAGAGACCGGAGGGCGGTTCGATCTGGAGTCGTTCTAATCCATCGGCGGATGCTTCGATTTCGACAGGATTTAGCTTACGACAAAATTATCCCAATCCATTCAATGAATCAACCACCATAGGACTTAATGTTCCCAGGCGCTCTCCCGTCAGTATAAGGCTGTATAATATCCTCGGCAAAGAGGTATGTAAAGTCTATGATGGAATTCTCGATGCCGGTTCGTATACTTTGAACTTTAGAGCTAATGGGCTGGCAAGCGGTGAATATCTATACCGGCTAATGACCCCCGGTTATTTCGAGACCAAACGGATGTTGCTGGTGAAGTAGCTGTCCCTTTTCAGTAGTGGTGCGAAAACTACCGCAATCGATATTCGGCTACCCCGGTCCAAATAATCAGAAAAGCACCGAATTGAACTCGCGGATGTTTGTTAGAATGGCTATCGAAAGGTTAGATGAAATGCGAAAGGGGGGACTCGAACCCCCACCCCGTGAAGGACCGGATCCTAAGTCCGGCGCGTCTGCCAATTCCGCCACTCTCGCTGTAATACGAAGGCAATATAATATATTAGCAATCTGAAGATGTCAAATATATATGAATGACATTTTTATTAATGAGGAATAAATTTGTTGCCACAAATTAGCCGAAATAATATTTTGGGGAATTTGAATCGAACTTAACCGCCACCGTAGCTCAGATGGCCAGAGCAGCTGATTCGTAATCAGCAGGTCAGGGGTGCGACTCCCCTCGGTGGCTTTTTTCTATAGGTCAATACGGGAGCAGCCGTTTCATCAGCGCAATCTGTCCCCGATGATGAGCTTCATGCTCGATCAAGTGATATAAGATCCATTCAAGGGAATAACTTACATCTTCATTCCCCGGCGCAGGTTCCAAGGGTGTGATTGTCATATCAAGGTCGCTATCGCTATATCCCCACAGAATCCTTCTGCTTTCCGCTCGGATTCCATCGAGTTTGTCTGTGAAATAACTCAGTTCCTTACCCGTAATTTGAGGAATATTGAATCGAATGGGAAAAGCTATTTTCCATTCTTCTCCCATCGGACGCTTCATTATATCCTCCTGAATATATGAAATTTCCACAGCCGCGATATGCAGTAGCAGGGTGCCTATAGATTCAATTTTGGTGTTTGGGTACCATGAAAGTTGTTCTGCGTTAAGTGACTGCACATATTCGATGGTTCTTCGCCGAACGTCTTCCATCAATGAAAAATACTTCCTGATCCGCGGAGAGAATCCATCATCAGGACTTAATAATGATTTCATGTTTGTGTGTCGAAGTCTCTTTCCTAAATGACTATTCCCTTACCAACAACACATTTATAGCTTTCACGACAATCTTAACGTTATCGCCCTCTTTTATTCCCAGATCTTCCAAAGATTCCACGGTCATTACCGAATTCATAACCGAATCGGCAGGGATATCAAGAGTAACCTGGCACATGATATCTCCTTTTTTGATCCTGGAAATCTTTCCTCTTAATTGATTTCTTGCGCCGTATTTCATGATTTCTCCTCTGAATAAGTGTGTAGTTTATAATGAATAGGTAAGGTGATCCTTCTGGTGCCGATTTCATTCAGGATGCGCTTTTAATCGCTCCTTCAGGCTATTCAGTTTTGTCAGGGATTTAATTTATGTAATATTAATTTTTCCATTGCCACGAATTGGGAATATTATAGAATAAACCCGGTCAATTAACAACAAGAACTTTCTCTTATAAAAACGAACAATGTCAGACAAAAAACGTTAATAAAGAATGATCAATATAAAGACTGATGCGTATAAACCGAAAGATGGAAAAGGTGTATAGATATACTACAATACTAATAATTCTCATCGGTGTTTTCCTTCCGGTCGAATCGACCTCTTTGGGTCAGGTAACCGGGGACAGTTTTACAATCGCGCGTCTGAAGTACGGAGGTGGAGGTGATTGGTATTGGGGGAGATCAGCTATACCCAATATGCACCAATTCCTGCGGGAGAATACTAATGTTGAGGTTTCCGATCGCGATGTGAAAATCCCGCCGGAAGATGATCGACTTTTCAATTATCCTTTCGTTTTTCTAACCGGGCACGGTAATATCAAATTTACCGATGAGCAAATCGATGCATTGAGAAGATATTTCCGAGCCGGTGGTTTTTTGTTCGCCAATGATTCATACGGACTGGATGCTTCCTTGAGAAGGGAGTTAAAACGAATATTGCCGGAATCGGAACTCGTGGAATTGCCTTTCAATCACGAGATTTATCACTGTTACTATGATTTTCCCAATGGAGTACCCAAAATTCATAAACATGACGAAAAACCGGCTCAGGGATTCGGAATGTTTTTGGATGGCAGGCTGGTGGCTTTTTATGCTTATGAATCCGATATCGGCGATGGCTGGGAAGACTATGAAGTCCACCACGATCCCCCTGAGAAGCGCGAAGCAGCGTTAAAAATGGGAACCAATTTAATCATTTATACTTTGACACAGACAGATTATGAATATGAAGAATAGCAACTCTAACATTTACAGAAAATTCAGTATGATGGATCGCCTAAACCGCTTCCTGCGTTCCATCGGAGGTTTCGCCCTGATATTGGGCGTAATTGCCCTTATAGCCGCGGTAGCGGTTTTCCTATCGGGAGCATTTGAGCTAACACCAGCTCAGAAATCTATATACATCATTTCAGTGGTAACGGTGATCGCTTTATCGCTGGGAATATGGGTTATTTATCCGCTGGTCAAGAGAACTAATTATTCATTTCTTGCGCGCCGGGTGGAAATATACCATCCGGAGTTAAAGGACACGCTTTCGGCTTCGGTGGAATTGAAGAGGAATCTGGATGATAATCCTGAAGGGTATTCTCTGGAGTTTATCCGGGCAGCCACCGATTATGCTTCGGAACGCTGCGCTGGGGTTAATTTCAACAGGTGTCTTGATAAGAGGGAGCTGCTGACCCGAGTTAAGTGGGCATCAGGTTTGATAGTAGCGGTACTGATAATAGCTGTTATTTATCCGTCTGGTTTTCTATATGCATTAAAGGATTTCTCCAATCCTTCGGTTAAATTCGATAAGCCTGATCCATTCAGTATAGCTGCAATACCCGGTAATACGGAGATACTTAAGGGCGATGATATCACGATCGGGGCTTCGTTTATAGCTAATAAGGAAATCACTAACGGAAAGGTCAAACCGGAAGAGGTTAAATTCCTTTGGGCTTATGCCGATGATGAGAATCTTCATTCCATGCCTATGAAGTCGGTTGAAAGCGAAGGGCTTTCGGATTCAGCTCTGGCGGGAGCAGCTTTTTCGATACAGATGAAGAAGGTGAATCAATCCTTTGATTACTATCTGGTAAGTTCCGACATCCGGAGTCCACGTTACACCGTTTCGGTGGTGAATAAACCGAGGATTATCGACTTAAAGCAAAAGCTGGTTTATCCTAACTACACCGGATTACCTCCTTCTATCATTGATGAAAACGATGGTAATATCACCGCTCTTCCGGGCACGAATGTTACACTGACAATCGAATCGAATAAATTGCTTGAAACGGGGAAGCTTGTATTCGAGAGCGCTGGAGAGATGCCACTGGAAATCAAGGACAATACCGCTGCGGTTGACTTTCGGATAAAGTCCGATGATAATTATCATATTGAGATTGCGGATGCGGATGGTCTAACCAATCCCGATCCGATTACTTACAATATCTATGCATTGCCGGATGCAAATCCCGAAGTAGAGATAATTCAACCGGGTGAGGATATTGTTATTGGAGATGTCAAAGAGTTGCCATTGCTGATTTCAGCGAGGGACGATTTTGGATTTAACAAACTGAACCTCACATATCAGGTTAAATCATCAGGAATAGAACAGCCGGTGCGTACCGCAGAAATACCACTTAGCATGAAAAATGAGCAGGATATAGCTGTGAACCACCGGTGGGATATAACCGGATTAGGATTAATACCGGGCGATGAAGCTACATACTATGTCACGATCACCGATAATGATCGTTATTCAGGATACAAAAAAGCGGAGAGCCGACGTTATAGCATAAGATTTCCATCCGTCGATGAGATCCTAACCGGCTATGACACCCGAAGGGAAGAAAATATAACGGACATCGAGAAGGCGGTTGCCAATCAGGACAAGCTGAACCGCGAAGTAGAAGAAATCCGTCGGGAGATGATGCGCCTCAAAGAGTCTGATTGGGAGAAAAACAAGCGTGTACAAGAAGCTATCGACAAGCAAAATGCGATAAACCAGGCTCTTGATGACATAAAGGAAAGCATTCAGAAGAATCAGGAGTCAGCTGAGCAAAACAAGCTGAACTCGATGGAGATACTGGAAAAATCGCAGAGGATTTCTGAGCTGCTCGAGGAGATAAACTCGCCGGAGTTGATGGAAGCGTTAAGAAAATTGCAGGAAGCGATGGAGAAACTGGATCAAAATCAGCTAAAAGAAGCGTTGGAAAATCTGGAGTTTTCACAAGAGGAGTATCTGGAGAAGCTGGAAAAGACACTGGATATGCTCAAGCGTTTGAGAGCGGAACAGAAGTTTGACCAGCTAAGGCAGCTTGCGAATAAAATGAAGGATGAGCAGGAAAACATCGAGAAGAGCCTGGAAGACACAGAAAGCCAGTCGGAAATGGAGCGTCTTGCGGAGCAGCAGGATAACGTATCCGAGGATTTGGAATCGTTCAACGAAGGGCTGGATAAGATGCAGGATTTCAATGAGGAAACACCGGTTATGCCCGAGGAGGATTTAGCTCAGTTGAAACAGCAGGCGGATAGTTCCGGTTTGCGCGAGGATATGCAGCAGGCTTCTGAGCAGATGAAGCAGGGAAACAAAAATGCATGTTCCGGGAGCTGCCAGAGCGCCAGCCAGAAACTCAGTCAGCTGGCATCCAGTATGGAATCGATGTGGCAGCAGATGCAATCCGGTCAGAATCAGGAGATGGTGAGAATCGCGCGCAAGGCGTTCAACGATGTATTGTATGTATCACAAAATCAGGAGACCCTTTTTGACGATTTAGCTCTTCTGTCGCCTCGGGATAGCACAATCAGAGAAATCGCTCCCCCTCAACATAACCTTAGCCAGAAGGCACTGAAAATTAGAGTGGATCTCGACAGTTTATATAAGATGGAACCGAGAATCGGTCCAGCGATGTCGAATGAGCTGGCGATAGCTGCGGGAAAAATGCAGGATGCATCACGCAAACTGGAGACAAAAAACAAGGCGGCATCGGTGTCACAGGAAGATGCGTTGAAGTATCTTAACAGAGTTGGTTTCAGACTTCTTCAGCTATTAAAGCAGGCGAATCAGGGAGGTATGTGCAGCGGCGGAGCTTGCCAGCGTCCAAACAATCAGTCGCCATCGAGTCAGGGGCAACTTTCGGCGCTTGCCGGACAGCAACGTTCCCTGAATGCCAAAACTTCTGAACTCGCCCAGCAATTGCGCCGCTCATCATCGCAAAGCGATGCTATGGCGAGAATGGCTGCCGAACAGGAGGCAATCAAAGAAGGTCTGAGACAACTGCTACAGGAAAGCGAAGAAGGTTCCGAAGGCAGACTTGGCAGACTCGACGATATGGGCGAGGAAATGAGAGAAGTTGTTGACGATTTTGAAAGGGGAATGGTAAATCGCAACACCCTCATGCGCCAGGAGAGAATTCTTACCCGTCTGCTCGATGCCCAGAAATCGTTACAGACACAAGGATACAAAGAAGAAAGAAAGGCGGAAGCCGGGGATGATATCATGCGTCTCGGTCCCGATGGTTTGGCGAGCACCGAATCGGATATTCATGGGAATCTAAAGAGGCTGCAGGAAGCATTAAATGAGGATTATCCGCTGGAGTACCGGCAGATGATAAAAGCATATATCAACTCATTATCCGACAAGTTAACACAGCAACGTTCGATCCAATAGGTAAATTAATGGCGGCGGCAAATCAAATGAGTTATTCAATATCCAAATATCTAATCCTTTTTGCAATTTGCATTGTGTACCTCGGTATCGGGGCGAATTCAAATGCACAGATGCAATTCGACTGGGGTCCGCCGGTTTTCGATGACGGTAAAACCGGGCATGCCCGTAGATTAATCCAGCAGGGGAAAAACGAGGAAGCCATCGAATTCCTGCTGCCGCTCTATGAAACCAGAAAATACGGAAATCACAGTCGAGTAGTCGATCTTTTGATTGAGGCGATGGAAAACCTCAAGGAATATGATTCTCTACTTACCTTTAGTAAGAGTTATATCAATGATTTTCCCGATTCCACCAGGGGATATCTTATTCAAGCCAAGGCTCTTTTTTTGAAAGAGGAGGATCAGAAAGCATCGGAGATACTGAACGCCGCGCTGGAGACTTTACCTGACAGCGAGGAAAAGTATCGAGATGTAGCAGGCGAGTATTTGCGTAACGGGATAATGCAGGAGGCGATTGATGTCTATCTTTCCGGAAGGGAGTTTTCCGATCAGGAAGACCGCTTCGCTATGGAACTTGCTAACATTTACGAGATCCTCGGCAGATACGATCAAGCCGCCTCTGAACACCTGCTGATGGCGATCAAACAGCCAACCAGAGTTTCTATGGCTAACAATCGAATCAAGTCGATTTTTGAAAGCGCTGAAGATCGCAAAGATATTCTAACGGCGCTGGAGAAGACCGCTGAAAGGTATCCTGAAAACGAAGTAAAATTCGTTATTCTCGCCAATGCTTATAGATTGGCTGATGAAAACGATAAAGCATTGGAATCATATATCGAGTATGATAGGATTACCGAGCACAGGGGAAGGCAGCTAATTTCCTTTCTATCCGACTGCATTGAGGACCAACAATACGCACTGGCTATCCGAGGAGCGGATTATATCATCGGTACTTATGAGGATAATTCCCCTTATTACTGGAGATGCAGACAGATAATTGCAGAAGCTTACGAGGGCAAGGGAGACATTGACGAGGCTAAAGCCGTTCACAGGGCAATCATAGATGAAAGCGATGAGCGGCATATAAAAGTACAATCGCATATCCGGCTCGGAGAATATGCCTTTGATGAAAACCACTTCGACAATGCGGAATCGCATTTTGGGGAAGTCAGACAACTGGCGCCCGGAAGTAAGCATGAAGTATATGCAAGAATTCGTCTGGGAGATATCCAGTTTTTTACAGAGAACATAGATAGCGCGCTGCAAATCTATTCGACAATCGATGCGGCGAATTTCGATGAAGCCGAAGAAGAGCTTATGTTTAAGATAACGCAGATGGAATTTTACCTGGGTAATTTCGACAGGGCTTCGTTAATCGGCATGCGATACATTTTCGATTATCCCTCCGGTAAGTTCGCAAATGATTGCCTGCTGTTGTTAGACCTGATCGAGCAGGTTAGTTTTGATTCACTCGGATTGCTGAATTTCGCAAAAGCTGATTTTAAGCGCAATATCGAACATTTCGATGAAGCGGAATCTCTATTCAGTGAAATAAGCATGGAGACCTCCAACAATATCATCAAAGAAGCATCGTATCTGAAAACAATCGATTTAAACGTGGAAAGGAAAGATTATGATCAGGCGGTGCGTTTGATGGAATCGTTCGAGGAAAAACATCCAAACTCCTATTATGTACCGCAAGTGCTTTTTGAACTCGCGGATTTGTACAAGAATCAATTGAATAAAGAAGAGAAAGCCGCCGCAATCTACCAGAGGATTATCAATAAATTCCCCGAATCGCTGATAATCGACGACGTCCGCAGAAACTTAAGAAGTATATCCTGACGTTGACTTCGGTTATTCCATCCGAAATTTGAAAATATCCATTCTTTAAAATAGTTGAGTTCTTCTCTTTGGTTTCTGATGTGGAACAATAAAGCGAATTTATTTATTTCCTAATAAAAGTCCTGATAGTAATATTATAGCTGATGATTCATTCAGTTTTTCTCCTGTCAATTATGGGTATATAAATTCAAGGAGTAACAATGGAAATAAAACAGTATCTCGATCCTATTGTCGATTGGTTATTAGCGAGCGGGTTGCGAATAGCGTTTATTGTTGTCCTCACTCTGATCGCTCTCAAAATTGCAAAAATAGTTTCCAACAGAATTTTCTCGGTATTCCTTAAGCGGGATTCGGAAGGCGAATTCAAAAAAAGAGCCGACACCTTAAGCTCCCTCCTCCGTTACGTGTTCGGAATCTCGATATTCATAACCTCCATTATAATGATACTGGGTGAATTCGGTATCGAGGTGGGACCTATACTGGCTGCCGCAGGTGTAGTCGGCGTAGCGCTTGGATTCGGAGCTCAGCATCTGGTGCAGGATATTATCAGCGGCTTTTTTATCTTGCTTGAGGATGAAATACGTGTAGGGGATGTGGTGCAGATTGGCGGTAAAGGCGGTATCGTGGAAAGCGTGGATTTGCGTATGACGGTGCTGCGGGATTTAGCCGGCAATGTGCACTACGTACGGAATGGATTGATTGATGTTGTAACTAACATGACTAAGGATTACTCAAGGTTTGTATTCGATATTGGAGTTGCTTATCGAGAGGATGTGGATGAAGTGATTAAGGTCATCAAAGCGGTGGACGAAGATCTTCGCAACGATCCGGATTATAAATCCGACATACTTGAACCGATCGAAATTCTGGGACTCGATAAATTTGCGGACTCGGCGGTCGTAATCAAAGCCCGAACTAAAACCAAACCGATAAAACAGTGGGGCGTAGCAAGGGAATTTAACCGCAGGTTAAAACGAGCTTTCGATGAGAATAATATAGAGATTCCATTTCCGCACGTTACCCTTTACCCGGGACAGGATAAAGATGGACAGGCGCCTCCTTTATTCGTAAACATGAATGAGCAAGAGCAGAATTGAGTTCGTTGCATGGATGAAATCGTGCAGGCCTGAAGGTCGAACCAATTCCGTAAAACGTTACACATACAGCGGGATTAATGGATTACCAGCATCGGTTACATCATATAAAAAGCGGGACAAGAATGTCCCGCTTGCTGACGAATATACACGATTAGATCAGTCTTCGAGTAGCTCGACATTCGCTCTGGGTACAATCACCTTGCCTTCGTCCTCAAATTCAACTTCGAGCACGCGAGCCCTCGATTCGGACTCCAATTTCTGCAGCGGCGATGGGAGATCGCTTACCTTTCCGATTTTACCGAAGTAAGGATGGCGAATAACCCGAATCGGGGAACCAACCTCCAGGCCCTGACTCGCGACCTCCTCCTCTTCGTGCTTGGCGTGGATATCGCCTTCGTACGGTATCACAACCTCCGGTCTGATGACGCCGGCTCTTATTTGTGTTGCGCCGTTGTTGCAAGCAAGTTGACCCTCTTTCGATTTCAAAAGGCCGTATGTATGTTCCGCCATAGCTATCTCTCCGAATCCCTCTGTGACAACCAGCGTAATACCTTTATCTTCGTTTCCGGTGATTGCTACACCCAGATCGTATCCGAGAAAATCCCTGAGGTCTTTATCGTTGAATCCGCCGACAACGATCCCTCTGACGCCTTCTGAGATCGCTTTTTTTAATGCCGAGGCGGTAACCAGCGAACCACCGACGATAATTTGGTCTTTTAACTCAGGCGTGATATCCTTTTCGTCCAGGATTGCGTGCGGATCCGAGGAGACAATTTTCAATTTGCCATGGGTTTCACCGCCGATACCAAAAATCCCCTGGGCAAAGGCTCCCCAGGTCCTCACCTCAACACCTTCATCCGGTATGGTTTTAAAAACCTCACCCTTTATATAAGCCTTCACTTCAACCGGTACCGGCGCTCCCCTGAGCAATACCTGACCTGTGACAGAGGAGACGTTTTCGATCTTACCGTCGATTTTAGCTTTACAGGTTGACGTAAAAAGACCAAAAAACGATTTCGATTTTGCGATTATTTCACCTTGTTCCACATGATCGCCAACCTGCTTGAGCATGCAGTCGTTTACATCCTCGGGCGGAATACCGAGAACATTAGCCACATTCATCGGTTCCACTGTTCCCGGAAGTTCGGTTCTGGCGACTACGGTATCCGGCTCAACCGTATCCCCTTCATTAACGACAACCTCGCCTTTTAAAGGAAGTATTCGTTTCTTGGATATCTGTGCCTTTTCCGTTACTTTTAAACCCGGTGTATAAGCATGAGCCATATATTCACCTCATTTTATGTAAAAACATTATTTTCTACTTACCCAGTCCTTCATTAATTTCTGCCTGTCTAATCCACAATTCCGCGGCATTAATGCTATTGTTCTCTTTCATATACCACAACACCTTCCTCGAAAGCGGTCAGGCTAAATTCGTTCTCACGTCGTTTCATCAATCCATTCTCACTCGGAGTATAATCAAGAGGTTGAATGTCAATGGTGCTATCGAGACAATTTAACACATCCAGAATGTTATCAGTCAGTCTTTTCTCCGCACCTTTATTATAATCAAATCCAGGTCCAAAAATTCGTTAACATCCCCTCGGGCATAGGAACCGAACATATAAGTTTCAGCGGTTCATATCCTCTAATGATTTTATCCAATTGCCCTTTAAAATTCTCCGTTAAGGTCGGAAGATCTCCAATCATAATATATCGATCTCGCTCGGTTCTCCGCCCATCTGCCTGATAGCCATCACCATCTGACCGCGATGATGAACCGTATGCGTGTAAACGTGAATTAGAATCTCCTCGACTCTGCAGGTCAACTCGCCCGTTTCCCAGCGGACGTTACGGTTTTCCGACAAGTCCTCCTTACTCAGTGTATCAATGTAATCAATGGACTTCCCGATAACCTCTTCCCAACGTTTACCGAGTTCTTCAGCGCTGTTAAAAGATGCTTCCGTGAGAGTTTCATGCTGGCCGCCCTGAAGCACTTTACTGAACCAGAACTCCTCCGCACCGACTGTATGGACAATCAGATTGCGAACCGATCCCCATCCACAGACCCTTTCGTTAACAATTCTATCCCAGTCCACCTGTTTGAGTGAGTCAATAACAGTGGGCACGAATTTCAGGTTATAAGTATAGAGTGTTCGGAAATCCTCTATTTCCATTTATGCCAGTTCCTCGAGTAAATCCTTATCATAGATATCCAGGGCATGCATCCATTCCTTGAGTTTTGTTACCCGCGTCTTCTCATCCTCAGGCAGCTTAAAGGGGCGTCCGCGCCCATCGAGTATGATCCCAACCACGCCGCCGGAAACTTCGGTTTCGGTCCTGTGTCCTTTTCCTTCACCTAAGTCGAGTGATTTTGCCGGTTCCAGAGAAGCTTTCGCTTTTACGGGAAGCGAGGATTTTTCGTCGATTCCGGCCTTTATCAGTTTAATTTCTCCGGAGGAAAGCTCACCTTCCTCCACGGTTCCATCGGGAAGCTTAAACTTATATGTAAGCACGGTGCCGTCGCCCTTGAACTCGCCGGTCGGCGCTATACAGGTTCCCAGATGAATCAGACAGTCCTTGTTGAACACCTCGGTTGCTGCCTGCTCGTGAATCGTGGAGAGTACACCCAGCTGGGGCATCATAAAAATCGAATCAACCGCCAGGCGGGTAATCCCCTCCGGAAGGAAAGCGTCCATCATCATCAGAGCGGACTGCTGTCTGCGGGGCGCGTGTGACAACACACCACCCGAGCCGATTAACATGTTCAGGGACATCATATCAACCAGGGTCTGTCCGCCGACTGTTTGATCGAAAGCGTCTGCGATGGTTCTCTGCTGCTGAATCCCCTTTAACACGGTAGCGAAATTCTTGTGCTGAATAAACGCCAGCCTCAAAGCTTCTTTGGCGATAGCTTGTTCAAAAACCAGTTCGCTGAGAGACTGCGGAATAGTGGTAGGTCTTATCATTTTGTTTTTGACTCGATTACGAAGATCACGTTCGTCCAGATCAAACGGCACCCACCTCATAACATTTTCCAATCCAGCTTCGGCGAAGACATTGGATACGGAATAACTCATTCCCAAATTAGCGGAAACCGTCCGATTGAATATTCCCTGAAAGACCGAGAAGACGTCAGTCGTAGCGCCGCCTATATCCACACCGACAGCGTCAATTTTCTCGATATCCGCAATAGTCTTAATAATCAAACCAACCGCGCCGGGAGTCGGCATAATCGGAGCGTGTGCCCATCCCATTAGCTTGGAGTAACCGGGAGCCTGAGCCATCACATGTTCCATGAACAGATCGTGGATTTTCTCGCGGGCGGGCAGCAGGTTTTCCCTTTCAAGCACCGGTCGAATGTTTTCGACGATATCAAGAGCAACCTTTTCCTCAAGCGCTTCCTTAACAGCTTCACGCGCCTTGTTATTACCGGCGTAAATCACCGGAAGATTGTAACCGGAACCGAGCCGAGGCTTGGGGTCCGCAGCGGATATAAGTTCAGCGAGTTCCGCCACATGGGTGGTGGTTCCCCCATCGATACCTCCGGATAGCAGAATCATATCCGGTCTGAGATGACGTATCCTTTCGATCTGCTGATGGGGCAGACGTTTATCATTGGAAGCTATCACATCCATCACGATTGCGCCGGCGCCCAATGCCGCGCGTTCGGCTGATTCCGCTGTCATCGAACGCACCACTCCCGCCACCATCATCTGCAGTCCCCCTCCCGCCGATGATGTGGAAATGTAGATATCCGTGCCGGTGTTATCTTTTGCCGGCGACATTATCCTGTGTTCTTCATCCAGTATTTTTCTTCCCGATAACTCCTCCACCTCGGCGATAGCATTCAGCACTCCCATCGTTACATCCTCGAATGGAGCTTCGACCGTCGTAGGCGCTTCACCACGAACGATGAGACGGTATTCCCCGTCTCGATATTCGATTAGAATCGCCTTGGTTGTAGTGGAGCCGCAATCGGTGGCTAAAATTACTTTAATGTCTTCAGGCTTCTTTTTAGTCATATTCTATCCCAAAACAATATTTTATTCCAATTCTTAAGCTAATCGGATGAACTATTTCTTGAATAGCCGCTGTTAAATCCTCTTACAAAGACCCAGTCCTTAATATTTTTTTCTCCGTTCTTCTTAGACTGTGCCTTTACGTCCGCATCGGCTTCGGAGGAATCTCGCTGCTCCTCTTTGGTGCAGTCCCGATAATCATCGTAGCGGTCGTTGTCCGAATTATAATCACGCTGATTGTTATTCGCCCTTGAGCGAATTTTTTCGAACTCTTCCTGCATCTCTCTTAGATTTATAAAGTTGTGTCCTACGGCATTGCGCAATTCCAGGGCTGTCATGGTATCTACCGCAACCACAATTACTTTTCGCCCTCGACTACGAAGCAGTTCAACCGCTCTCTCAAAATCCCCGTCGCCGGAAAAGAGAATTGCGGTGTCATACAAATTAATAGTGTTGAACATGTCAATTACAATTTCGATATCCAGGTTAGATTTCACGACTTCACGGTTAGCACGCTTATCCCACATACTCTTGATTTTCTTTACGCGAACCGTGAATCCCATTCTCATCAATGCTTTAAAGAAATCCTCCCGTTCGGAACCGAAATCACCATCGTATCCGGTATAATAGAAAGCGTTTACTAACTCTTTCCCCTTAGTGAAATGCCGGAGTATTTTATTGTATTCAAAGTGCCAACCTAACTCTCTTTGCGAATAGAACATATTTGAACCGTCGACGAACAAAGAGACTTTTTCCATAATACCAATACCTCATAAAAAACAGAACCGATAAAGAAACTAGCAATCATATAATCTAATGTTACAGAATATAATATCAGTAATTAATCTATGCAAATGTTATGCGTTTTTATCCTTTTTTCGTTTGAACCTTGCCCAGAATCCTTTCTTGCCCTTTTTCTTTTCCTTCTTTAGCGCCCTTTCCTTTTCGTAAGCCTCGGAGTCAAGTTTTTCGATCTTCTGTATGAGAACCTCTACCGACTCACGCTTCTCCAGCGTTTTCTGCAAAACATCGTAGTCCTTAAAGGAGAACATGGCATGTACGAACGGTTCGAAAAATACCATTGCCTGTGAACCGATCCAGTTAAGCGGTTTGATCGACTCCAAGAACATAATAGCCGGCACAGCCATTTTCCATTCGATTACTTTGGCGGCGAGCTTATGGAGAGCCTGATGCTCGTGTTCGGCAATTTTGTCATTGGGATCAACCGGAGGTTGCCCGTCTCGAAAGATATCACGAAGAGACATTTTCGCCTCCATCCTTCGGATCATCCTTTGATATCATTGCCGTCACAAAGTCCATAACTTCATCTCTGTTATCCGAAAACCTCAAATAAACTCCTCTGAAATTTTCGAGCCTCGATGGTTTAACAAAAGGAGACAGGAAAACACCGTTACTATCCGGGTAGAAGCTTCGGAATCTACTCCAATTATAGGTTTTGATGCCGGAGAAGCTTCTTATCTCCACGCCGTCCTGATTCATAGTATATTTGGTGGGAACATAAAATGAAGACAAAGATCCAACCATAATTATTACAGCCACAACAGTCAGCAGAGGACTATGAGTAGTTAAGTATACCGTCGCGAAAATAATTAAAAGAAAGATGCTGACTATCAGGGTGCGTTTCCGGCTTACGGCAGCGGGGTGATTAACCCATGCAACAGCATTGTCGTTAGAATTCCGATTCGTCTCGATATCTTTCTTTGCGGACATTTTGCATCTTTTTTAAATACTCTTCAGGATCGATGATACCCTTCTCGACCAGAATCGCCACCAGCGCTTCGGTCGCCAAATTGTTGGAGAGAGCCAGCTCTTCGTAGCTAACTTCCTTAACCTGATCACCGATCTTAATCTTTAATAACGATTTTTTATCCTTGCCCTTTGCCATTTTATTCCCAAAGCCAATTATTCATTTAGACGCACAACTTCGTCGCCTACTATTTTACAATACATAACTTCGCTATTTAAACCGCCCATTGATTTAAAGGTGACATCTCCGCTGACGCCCTTGTAATCCTCAATTTTATTCAATCCATGCGTAACATTATGATTACCGATTTCACCAACAGTTGTCAATAATATCATCGCCGCATCGTAGCTTAAGCCCGCAACTCTCCCGGGGCTGATTCCGTACTGATTTTGAAATCGCGCGGAAAAACGAGACCATCGGGGCGCTTTTGGAAACGGGTAGAAATCGGTTGCAAAAACAGCGCCGTCAAGATATCCCTTCGCGCTCTTGAGAACATCGGGATCCGACCATCCCTCCGCGCCCAGCAACGTGGTTTCCATCTGCCCGAATACCACCTGAGGAGCGATCATAGCAACTTCGTCTGCGAATCCCGGAATAAAAAGACCATCCAACCGAACAGGCCATTCATATTTGGGTAAGAGCTCTTCGGGTCGTTTAGGATTTGCATATAAAGATGAATCCGCTAATCCTTCCTCCAAAAGCTGCTCGATATCCTTGGTCAAAACTTCCTTGATTTCGGTCAACGGTCTCCTGAAATCGGTCATGCCGCGCTGATAGAAAGCAATCTTTATCACCTCGCCATTCAGTCGTTTCACCTCTTGAACAAACGTAGCAGAAACATCCTCTCCATAAGCATCATTGGGAGTTATGATACCGAATTGTTCAAGACCAAGCTTAATGATTGCGTAATTCGCTATCCGTTTCCCGATATATTCGGAATCGGGACTGAGTTGAAAAATACTTCTCCCGACCGCTGCAATACCTTTACCCGAAGCTGCCGGAACCACCAACGGCACGTTTTCATATTGGCATATCACGGCAGCAGCGAAAGCGTTTTCGCTCTGAAGCGGTCCGATGATAACATCAACACCCGATTCGATTAACTCCTTGGTGCCCTCAACGGTGTTTATTGATGTTCCCAGATTATCGTACACCTCCAACTCAACCTCCGTGGAGGTATCTGCAGTGTTGAAATCCTCCAGGGCAAGCTTTATCCCCCTCAACATATCAATGCCATATTCTGAATATCTGCCGGACAATGGGATTAAAAGTCCAATCCTGAGCAGATCGGGATCTTCCCTTGATTTTCCGAGTTCCAATTCTTGGGCTCGCAAAGCGTATTCGCTGTTGGAGTATTTCTCCCTCAGTCGGGAAATCGTTTCCGCAGCTTTTTCAAATCGCTTCTCCCTAATCTCTCGCTTCGCTTTTAGGTAGTGCATCTCCGCAGATAGCTGATAATTATCGGCCCTGGTCGCGAGATCATTCAACCTCGCCAGTGATATATGAACTTCTATAACATTACTCAAAGAGATTCTCGCCTTTTCCTGTAAAGCGGAATCATCCAGTCTGTCATAGGCCTGGATGTAATAATATGCTGCGCCAAATGGGTCATTCTGCTGGAACCGAATATCACCCAGCAGAAGCAATGCTTCCCCTATGTATCGCGAATACGGGAATTCACTTATAAAATCCTCAAATTCCTTCTCCGCCAGCTCGAGATCTCCCAGCTTATGATGAGAGCGCGCCTTCATAAACCAGAAAATCGAGAACCTCGTCTCCATCGGATAGTCGGTCAAAAGCTTATCGAAAAGCTCCGCCGCCCGGGAGTAATTTTTATTTTCGAAGCTGTCAACCGCTTGCTTGAAAACTGCGTCCGCGCTATTCTGTGACATCACCGTCGCGCCTGAAAGCAGCAAACATATCAATGACACCAAGAGACGATATCTCAATTTGATTGGGGGTATATTCTTTTTCACCCTGTGTCTACTCCCGGATTAAAGCGAGTACTTACCGAAATCTTCCGGATTAATTCTTCTCAATCTTTC
Organism: Candidatus Zixiibacteriota bacterium; assembly: GCA_014730175.1. Lineage (GTDB taxonomy): Bacteria > Zixibacteria > MSB-5A5 > UM-FILTER-46-8 > UM-FILTER-46-8 > WJIR01. The sequence continues at coordinate 9,640 of WJIR01000314.1, read as the reverse complement.
CTTCAAGGATTCTTCGTTCTTTGGCAATCCCTGCGATTCCCGTTGTTCGGGGGAAAGCGTAAGAAGTTCACTGTTAATAAAAATTGGGGCTTTGGTTTTCAAAGCGAGCGCTATCGAATCCGACGGGCGCGCATCGACCTTGATCACCTCGTCCCCGTTTTTGGCGATATGAATTTTAGCGTAAAAGGTCTGTTCTTTCAACTCGGTAATCTCGATCCTATCGACTTTACCACCGATAGAGGAAATGACCGAAGCTAAAAGATCGTGAGTTAGCGGACGTTTCGATGGGACTCCGGAGAGTTCCATTCCGATCGCCCAGGCCTCGTAATGACCGATCCATATCGGCAGGATTTTCTGCGATTCCTCGGGAGCTAATATAACCACCGGAGAATTCGTGGAAGCGTCCAACGCCAATCCGTTAATCTGTGCTTTTACCATTTCCATTTGTTATTTATACCTTATTTTTCATTTTGGTAATACACTCCCCAGGCGCCCGGACCTGTATGAGATGCTATTACCGGACCTAAATCAAATATTAATTCGGGCTTGACTGCGAATTCGGCGTGCAATCCATCAACCAAATCGTTTATATCCGCATTAGACATACCGACGGCGAACCGTACCTTCTTATAATCCTCGATATCCTTCTTCAGCAGCGCAATGACCGTATCAACCAGTTTCTCCTTGCCACGAACCTTGTCAACCGGTACAATCTCGCCATCAACAACTTTTAGTATCGGCTTAACATTAAGCAGCTCGCCGATAAATCCTCTGGCTTTACCTACTCTTCCACCTTTGATAAGGAATTCAAAAGTATCAATGGTGAAATATATGCTGCTTCTGTTTTGTATCTCCGTCAAACGATTTAGTATCTCCTTCTTGCCCCTGCCTTCTCGAGCCAATCTCGCGGCCTCCACAACCATCATCCCCATTCCCAGAGACGCGGTTTTGGAATCGAATACCGATACTCTATCAGGAGAAGATAGATTCTTCCTCCCCTGCAACGCGGAATTGAACGTGCCGGATAATTTGGATGAAAGGTGTATTGAGACTACATCTTCCGTGGAGCCGCTTTCCAACAGAGTCTCATACTGCTGCCTGAATTCCTCCGAAGCCGGCTGGGAAGTCTTCGGGAATGTATTATTAGTCGAGAGTTTTTCCAAAAAGGAATCCGGGGTTAGATCCACGCCGTCTGCATACTCTTCCGTCCCGAACAGCACTTTCAGTGGAACTACCGATATATCGTACTCATCGACAACTGCGGGCGGCAAATCAGCGGTTGAGTCCGTCACGATTCGCACCGTTTTAGTCGAAACCGAAGACGAACGACCGGGTTTAATCATAGTAATGCTACGGTGTTGTTTAAGCATATCGTCCACTTTGCGGTGGGTTATGTTGCCGAATTCACCGATAGTGGACTCGATCGCTCGATACTCATCTGCATGTATATGGACTTTATGAAGATAATCGTTATTACACGTTTCGCTGGCGGCGACGATTAGAGAATTACCCATTTCTCTCAATTTCGCCTTTATTATATTAGCTTTATCATTGTCACTTACTAACATAAACTCGCAGCAGAAGCGTTTATCAGGCCTGGCATGATGCATCGGTACTTCGGTCGACTGCGATTCGGGCGATTCGCTTTTAGGTATCGTTCCGTTTTTAATGTATCCGACTACCGCTTCCAACATGTGTACAAATCCCTGACCGCCGGCATCGACGACGTTGGCATCCATCAAAGATTCCAATTTGTACTTGGTCTCCGCTAATGAATTTTTCGCCTTCTCAAGGGACGACTCCATAAGCTCCAGAAGATCATTGGTCTTACCGGTCCATTTCTTAAAATGCTCCCCGGTTTCCCGGAAGATCGTGAGTATGGTACCCTCGCGCGGCGATTCGATAGCCTCGTATGCAGACCTGGTTCCCTCTTGAAATGCGATTGCGAGATCATCTGCATAGACTTTCTTCCGCCCCTTCAAAGCCGCCGCAAAACCCCTTAAATACTGAGATAGTATAACTCCGGAATTGCCGCGGGCGCCAAGTAGAGACGAAGATGCCATTGTATCCGCTACATCGCTTAAGTCTACCCTATCCATATTTTCTACGGCAGAAGCTGTGGTACGAAGCGTAACCGCCATATTCGTACCGGTATCACCATCGGCAACCGGGAAAACATTTATAGCGTTCAAATCCTCTGTTTTGGTAGATAGCCAATTGCTGCAGGCAAGCAATACATTTCTGAGTCTCTTACCATCGCAATAAGTGAGAGCCATTAGGTTTACTCCTCTTCTTCAGCGCTCCCCTTTTTTACTACCCATACTTTGAGATTTGCAATGAGGTCCTTTTCAATCTTGATGGGGACAGTATAAACACCGAGAGACTTTATCGGTTCCTCCAGGAGGACATTGTGTCTGTCGATATCGAATCCTTTTTCCTTCAACATATCGACTATGTTGTATGTGGTAACGGAGCCGAAAACACGATCCTCTTCTCCCACCAGCACTTCTGCCGTACAGGATGTCTTCTCGATCGCATCCCTGAGTTTCTCCGCTTCTTTCTTCTTTTTATTATCCCTGACGGTCTTCTGATGGTGGATCTCATCGATTGATTTCACATTGCCCTTGGTTGCCGGGATAGCCAGGTTGCGCGGAATAAGAAAATTCCTGGCGTAACCATCCTTGACCTCCACAATCTCCCCAACCTGTCCCAGAGTGTCTATATCGTCTTTTAGAATTACTTTCATTAACTACTCCTAAAACTTAAACGGTAGTCGCCGAACCTCGGTTTCGGAAATTGAACCAACTATCGAAAAGTCCGACGCCAGCGAGTACAACTAACGAAAAAAGCTGCGCGAATAAAATTCCAATGTAAAAAAGTATCTTAAAGAATACAGGCATTTTTGCCTTCATAAAGAAATTCTCAACAACAGCCAATCCGATTACAAAATAAATGATACCGGTGAAAACCAGTATGTTCCAGCCCACAGCTTTGGTTCCCTCCACTCCGATCACAGAAATAAACAGCCCGGCTATGAACAACCAAACCAGATTGTAATTGGGCTTCCATCTCGTGAAGTGCGGTATGGTTGGAACTTCGTAATCCCGTTTTCTCAGGATTTTAGAGGCAATCAGATAACCGATGAATGAATTGAACAAACCGGAGAGCAATATCAATGAGGGCATAATCATAAATATCGTTTTACCGAATGAATGTAGCGATTCCTGCATAGATTCCGTATCTTCGAGGAATCCCGGAAGCGTCGTCATCTGAGCGATACCCTCATCGATTGCCAAAACCAATACCGCTTCCAATTCCGCTCTGTTTATCAGGAAAAACAGCATGATCACGAATGCAGGCAGGAAACCTAATATGATAGCCTCACCCGCCGTTCGGTCGGACTTCATTGCCCAACCGATCGCAATACCGGGTAATGTCACCGACAACAGCAGTGAGAACATACCTGTCAGACCGCTGACAATCGAAGCGATTATCAGCGTACCCACAGCCAAAACCATAGCCAGATTCTTGCGTTCGGTAACGAATAAATAAGGATAACAGGCAACTCCGAGTATACCTAAGACGTAATTCACAACGGGGATGCCGACCAATGCGGAGTTGACCGCTATTATCGCCACCGCGAAGGAAGTGAGTTCCGGTTTTATCTGATGCCTGTTTACTCCGGCTTCCGTCGGTATAGAATTCATTCTCTAATCGAACACCTCTGGGGTGTAGGCGATCATCCCGAGCTGTCTGGCTCGCTTGATCGCTTTTGTTAATTGCCTTTGATGCTTCGCACAATTTCCCGAGACGCGACGAGGAATTATCTTGCCGCGATCATTCACGAATCGACGAAGCAATCTATCTTCTTTATAATCGATATAATCGGCTTTATTCTCGCAGAATCGACAGATCTTCCGCCTCTGTCCCGTATAGCTGAGTTTAAGCCGCCTCGAATCGGTTCTTTGAATCCTCATTAGTCTCCTTCTACAACTAACTTATTACATCTAATATGATAACTAATCCGGCTTCTCCTCTGTTTCTTCATTTATCGAATCGGGATCGGCTTCTCTTTTAAGATCTTCATCTTCAGAAGTTACCGTAGACGCCGTTTCCACCTCTTCGCTCTCTGTATCAGGTTTCGCCTTTTCTTCGGTTTCCGAAGGCGACGAAGTTACCTCCGTTGCACCCGTATCCTCGGCTGATGCCGTATTCGGTTCTTCGGTGCTACCCGACGGCTCAGCCTTCGGTTTCACCTCCTCTGTTGGCCGAGAGTGCTCATCAGAGGATTGGGACGATGTGGTCTTTTTCTCGCTCGCCCCCGTGCGCTCTCTTTCCAGCGCCCCTTCCATTCCGCCTACTTCTTCGCTAACCACGGTAAGATGGCGAAGAACATGTTCATCGATTTGGAAATGACGATTAAGTAATCCGGGAAGCTCCCCCGTTCCTTCGAATTTGACATGGAAATAATTACCCTGATGCCGCTTTTTCAGTTCATAAGCAAAACGCTTTACGCCCCACTTTTCCACCTTCAATACCTTACCACCATTTTCGGTGATAATCTTCTCTAAATTACCGATTTCGCTATCAATTAAGGCGGTGTCAACACCGGCATCAAGAACAAATGTAGTCTCGTACTTTTTCAATTTTCACCTCCTTTCGGTCTGTACGGCCTGCCAAAACTGACAGGCAAGGAGCAATTACTCACTATATTAACTATTTATTATTTCGTCTTTTTTTGCGACTGTATAAGTACCTATCGCGGAATCAATTCCTCTGTAAATTATCGAATCAAGCAGTTTCACAGCTTTATCCAGCGATCTATGGAGCAATTCTTCCTCCACTTTTCGAAAATCCTGTAATACAAAATCCTCCAGAAGAACACCCTCATCGCTGGGACCTATCCCAAACCTGACCCGGGGAAAATTCCTGCTCTCAATCTCTTCGATTACCGATCCCAAACCTCTATGACCGCCATCGGAACCGCTCTTTCGTATTCTGATTTTCCCCAAAGGTATGTAAACGTCATCTGATACGAGCAGTATCTCCTCTGGTAACAGATCGTATTTTTTCTTGATTCGAGCCACAGCTAATCCGCTGTTATTCATGAATTTGAGCGGTTTCAGCAGCCTGATTTTCCTGCCCTTTAGCGAAAATTCGGCTAACTCGTAATCAGGATTAACCTGCTCCATCTCAACGCCATGCCTGGCAGCGAACCTGTCGATAGCCATAAAGCCGGCATTATGCCGCGTAAAACTGTATTTGTTTCCGGGATTACCTAATCCGGCAACTAATTTTATATCCGGTTGTAAAAGAGCGTTTTTCATAGTCATTCCACGATAAACCCTTATTATAGTTTTTATTATACAAAAGTCAAGTTAAATATGGGACGAAAATTTATTCACAATATCGCGTGACTTGCGCCTGAATCTGTGGGTTTTTTTCGATCATAACGGTAATCCAACGCATTGATGGCATCAAAAGGATGGAGTCCGTCCTTGATGATTTCACCTTGAAGAGTCGTCTAAATTCGAATCCTATGTAAAATCTTCATCCTGTCGTCGGATTCCCGCCATAAATCGGGGCGAGTTAAAGGAAAGAATAAACAAGGCATACGGGGACGTATGCCTTGCACGATATTGTCATCACATAGATATCCCCACTCTTAAGCGGGGCTAAACATGCCGCTGTTACTTCTAACAACTAAAAACTAATAGCTAACAACTATTTCAGCAGTGTCATACGCTTTCTGTACACCTGATCGTTGACCGTAAGTTTATACAGGTATATGCCCGATGCATACTCAGAAGCATCCCAGTTGACCGAATGATATCCGGTATTCTGCTTGGAATCGATTAGCGTTTCAACTTTCTGGCCTAAAAGGTTGTAAACTTCCAAACAGACCTCGGATCCGGTTGTTAGCGAATACGTTATCTCCGTGCTTGCGTTGAACGGATTGGGGTAGTTTTGCTGCAATGATACTTTGTAAGGAATTGCTCCATCTTCATCCACGGTTGCCGCGCCAACATACATATTAACCGGAATATATACATGCTTTGCATACGGATCGTTACAGTACAATTCAAGCACACCGCGATAGATCCCCGCAGGATGGTCTCCGGCATCACATGTTACGCTTACATCCAGGAATCCTCCAAGCGGCACAACACCGTCATCGATATCCGTTGATAACCAATCGAACTCGCCGGGTGGAGTACCCAAAATAAATTTCACTGCCTTGCCGTCAGTGGTGAACGGCTCATGATAAGCCACCTCGAGTCCGACTGTCCCTGTAGCATTTTCCATCCCGGTGGAAGCCAGGTCAAGAGGACCGTTGGGATCCATAGATTCATATTGAAGAACAACCGTATTGGGTTTGACCAATACGATCTGGAATGTATATTTGCCATCATGCAATCCATCCGGGATATCCACCCAGGATATAACGGCCGAATCGGAATTATTGGTATAAAAATAGATATTGGCATTGGAGTCGGGATTCGGAACGAGATTTGCCCAGAATGGCGCTATAACATTATTGGGATCGGCATCCTCGGGGAAATGCCGCGCATAGCTGGAACTGGATGTGCTATCGGTAAAAGAAGCCCATCCATTCGAGCAGACACAAATACTGTTGTAGTTGTTTCCATAATAATTGAAATTGAATCCCAGCGGAAGATGACCGGAATTACCATAAGAAGGATTTCCCGAAAATTCTATTATCTGACCTTCTTGGGTGATATCAACCCAGTCGTAAACAGGACCTCCGGTAGTATCGGAATGCAGCCAGTAATAACCGAATGAGTCAACAATCGAGGACGGAGCTAAATCGATAGCGAAATAAAGGGCGCGTTCACCGGTGTTTCCCAGTTGCAGAATATCGGTGGATTGGCCGCCTTCTTCAACATTAACCTCAATATTCTCCAGACTGTAAGTTAAAACCGGGTAATTGGAGTTGTAAATCGGTCTCTGGGTAAATCTCCCCATTCCGCAGGAGTAATAAGGTATATAGAAGTAACCGTCGTCTCCCCAACTCGCTCCCCAGCTATTTTTGCATATCCAGGCGCCATCACCGCACATATTATCATCCCAACCTACGATTACGATTGCATGGTTGGAAGGTTCATTGTCCGGACCGTCATAGCAGTCCCAGTGGAAACCATCGAAAACAGTGAATGTCGATGATACGGGGCCATTAATCAATGAGTTTTTGATAGATTCCACATTGTTAGGAACACTCTCCGCATCGTCAAGGAAAACCATGGTAACACAACTATCCTGACCGCAGTTCATATCCTGAGCTCGGTATGGATAGCATTCTTCCTCAACCGCACCGGTGGTGAAGAAGAGATTATAGGCATAATGAGCCGAGCCGCCATTACAGCTTCCGCCATACAGGTTACAGTCCACCACCTGCTGCTCGGACAAATCCCATTCGACCGAATCCGCAATAATAATCGCTGATTCAAACGCTCCCACTCCAGCAAATGCCCAGCAGGAACCGCAATCGCCCTGGTTTTTCACGGGAGTAACGCCGCTATTTTCGCGCCAATCCCAACGCTCATCGTCCAACAGCAACGGCGGAGGCGGCTGCTTATCTAATTCCTCGAAAAGTTTAATTTCTTCTTCTGAAGGTTCAAAACCGAGAGCGCCGATTCTGTTTTTCGGATCCTGATTATCTCCTTCAGCCGCATTAAGATAGGTTCCGGCGAAGAAAAGCTGCAGTAAAAATGCAACCATCACCCCCAGAGCTACACTTTCCGCCAATTTTCTCATGTTTCCTCCGTTTCATTTGCTATTTTAAAGACTACTATAACCCATCCTCATTGAGAAAGATACAAATTTAATTGGTATCAGGCTTCATCTAATATCCCTAAGAAGATATCCATTTACTATATAATACATAATTTCCCACACGCAAGTACAAAACAAAACGGTTCAAACGGCTTAGGTTGTTTTTGTCAAAATTCAGTCGATGATATTTGTAGAGCCAGACGGATTTAGAAACTTTAATTATTCCGCGAGATTTCGGAACGAAGGGAACAATTATAAAATTTGTATTTGTTTTGAATCAAATGGCGGTTTATATAATCTTATAAACGAATGGGGGATATTAGAACTAAGTTTGGAAAGGAGAGCTATTAATGATTAATATAACAGACAAAGCCAGCGAAGAAATTCAAAAGGTTCTACAGAGCGATAGAGCTAAAGGCAAACATCTTATTATCTTCGCCAGCGGATTCGGATGAGGCGGTCCCAGTATGGGAATGGCTCTGGATGAGTCCAAAGAAGGATTGAAGGAATTAGAATCAAATGGCATAACCGCATACATCGATCCTGTTCTCTACGAACAGGTTAAGCCGGCTGGCGATATCAAAATCGAATATGTCGACGATCCTTTGAGGGGCAAGGGATTTCAGATAAATATCGGCAACAGCGGTGGATGTAGCTGCTAAAGTACTACAAAGGGGGGCTTTTACCGTAATTACCAGTATATTGTAATGCATATTACTATCTAAAACAGGAACAAAACCTCTTGACAACCACATTTAGTTGTCTATTTTTACGCTCGTTCTAGAGGAGCAAAGCCGTCGGGTGAGAGCGAAACTTTCTCAAAACTTCAAAAAAGAATGCTTCGTCGCGCCCGTCGGTCACCTGTTTAAAAGATGGATTTATTCCCGTCTTGTATTAAATCGATAAAATAAAGAGACAATCCCCGATCCCGAATTATAGATATAATAACCATAATAAATTGTACAGGACACGTGATTGACAAAAGGGCAACCTTCTGGTTTGTGGTTGCGTTATCTTACGCAGGATTTATTACATATATATCATCGCAGCCTCAACTGCCAACTCAGGATTTAGGCATCGATTTAGGCGATAAAGTAATGCATGTCGGAGCGTATTTCGTTTTTGGCATCTTTTGGTATAAGGCATTCGCGGCAATTAAGACGAATATGAGAATTCCGGTTATTTGGATAGTGTTCGTATACGGAATGATTTTCGCCGCAATCGATGAGTTTCATCAGTATTTTGTTCCCAACAGGGAAATGGAATTTTTGGATTTTGCTGCTGATGTATTGGGGATAGCTTTAGCGATAATACTTGTAAGATTATGGAATGTTCAATTACGAAAAGCTATCTGAATTTGTCCCGAATATTGTTGACTTAAACAAAGGCGCCCGATAATTTAAAATTATGGAATCGATTAAAAGGATAAAAGGAACCGACGACATACTCCCCCCGGAGATATATCTCTGGCAGTTCATGGAAAGTAAAATCCGGGAAATTATGCAGCAATATAACTATCAGGAGATACGAATCCCGGTTTTTGAACATACCGAGCTTTTTGCCAGAAGTATAGGTGAGGCGACCGACATCGTGTCCAAGGAAATGTACACCTTTGACGATCTGGGCGGAAGGAGCTTAACCCTCAGACCGGAGGGAACGGCCGGTGTGGTGAGGGCGTATATAGAGCATTCTTTAGGCGCTAAAGAACCGGTTGTAAAATGTTATTATATATGTCCTATTTTCCGGCAGGAAAAACCCCAAAAGGGTAGAAGGCGTCAGTTCAATCAGTTCGGAATCGAAGTAATCGGCACCGATTCGCCATACGCTGACGTAGAAGGGATATTAT
>WJIR01000313.1 GCA_014730175.1 Candidatus Zixiibacteriota bacterium | reverse complement strand
TTCTAATTGCCTGCGGCGAATCCACCCCTCTACCGTTGAATGGGAGTGGGAAATACGGAAAGCTCCCTCACCCGTCTCGCGCTTCGCGGGACACCCTCTCCCTCGTCAGGGAGAGGGAAAATGCAAGACGGGTTAAAACCCGTCGTTATTAATAATAGTGATTCTCCCCGCGTTAAAACGCGGGGGTCTCAATTGAACCTTTCGGTACATTGGTTTTGTCAACAGCCTGTGTCGGCAGCAAGGTTCCGACCTCCCGATGATCCCCGAAGGACAAGCCTTCGGCTACCTAGATATGATGATCACCGAAGGGCGAGCCTTCGGCTACGGATTCATCGTGTCGGACAGGAATGTCCCGCCTACCGATGAGTTTGCTTGCGGGACGCAGTCGGGGCAATGACCACAATCGGGTGCGGCGACTAACACTAACGGACGCACCTTGCGTTCCGATAGTATCGGGAGCGTGGTGGGGACACCAGGCGGCAAATTTACGCGGTATTCGGCGATGAATGCCGCGCACCTGCAGGATGCTTTGCGGGAGCGGACTGCAGATCCTCATCTGCATTCATTTGTTCTCAAAATCTTGATACGCCACATGCCAGGGGCGAAGTGATGCATTGAAGACACTATTTTCAATAGCAGGATCATGGTTGATTATATCCTGAGCCTCCTTTAAATTCCGTGCTCGAAGGATCGCCAGTCCGCCCGAGTTGTCGATAAATGGTCCTCCCGCTATAAGTATGTTCCGCTCGAGTAGTTGCGCCATGTATTCACCATGAGCGGATAATTCTTGCTGGTAAACCGTTTTTCCTTTTTTCCATGAAGGTCCCGGTGTGTAAATAATCGCGTAGTAATTAACCATAACTCTCCGTAGTATATGTTTGGATATAAATGTCTTCGAATCAGGATAGCGCCTCGATTATCTTCCGTATTTCCCCATCAGTTCCGCTTCGGCAATTATATGTCCTTCCATTTTCTCGAGCAATTCCGCCTTGATCAATCCGGTTTCCCAATCCGGCATTGTATCGAGCGCATAGAGTTTGAAGAAGTAACGATGAGGATCACCGGGCGGCGGACAGGGGCCTCCGTATCCATACTTACCGAAGTCATTTTTTCCCTGACGGATTCCATCCATCACTTCTTCTTCGTTGGGAATGTTCGCTGGCAGCGATGTTAGCTCTGCGGGTATCTTATAGATTACCCAGTGTACCCATGTCCCCGCCGGTGCATCGGGATCATCGCAAATAATAGCCCAACTGTTAGTTCCTTCGGGAATGGAAGCCCATTTTAAATCGGGAGACATATCAACATCATCGCAGGTATATTTTTTGGGGAGCATTTCTCCATGTTCAAAAGCATCTGATTTGATTACAAGCGCCATATTTCCATCCTTTCCGGTTGTTTTTGTTTCCCTTTCCGAGTTCTGAGCGGGACCGCACCCAATCGAAACAGTAATTAGCAAAATTGTCAACAGTCTCTTTAGCATGAAAGCTCCTCTATTCTATCTACACTTCGAACAAAGGCAGCACTTCGAACGATGTGATTCGCTCAAATTCCGCCACCTCTGCATCAGTTTTTACGATAATTTTTAGTTTATCTCGGGGAATCTCATTGAAACTAAAATCCCCGAGGTGCCGGAACTCTTGTTCAGGCATCCACTCACCGATCTCCCCCAGGCTATGGAAAAATGGTCTGTCGGCATTGGACAGTACATTATACATCTCAGGGCTTCCGTACAAAACCTTACGGATTCCGAGTTGCCGGGCGATCTGTTTGTCGATCGCTATTCCATACGGCTCGAAATTCATCGCAACCAACCTGGGCCTCCACTTCATAAGCTTCACGCTCTCCGCAGGACTTAAGCCGGTGAAAGCGACCGCTTCCACGTTTCTATGCAAATGTCTATTCGATGCTATCAGTCTTCCTTCATTTATTATCCGTCTCAAAGTGGCTTTACCGGAACGAGCATATTCATCAAAGGAGTTTATAACAGCTTGATAATATAGGGCTTCCTTTTCTCGATGCCACTTGCCGTTTGAAGTTCTTGTCCAGTGTGTCAGGTAGTTCCAATTATTCCCGGTAGTCCATTTCGATAATTGCTGCGTGGAATAGTCTTCTTTGTATCCACCGCGACTCTCGTCGTATGGAACCATAAAATCATTCAACGTAATTTTGTCATTTTGATATTTCTCTATAAGTTTGGAAAGATTTCCACCCGGTCGAATTGACACGGGAATCAGTACATCAGCCATTGACACTACTATTTCGTCTCTCATCTTCAGGCGCGACTTCTGCGGTTTATCGACATCATCAAGGAAAAGAAATTCAGCTTTTGCATCATCAATGTTAAAGTTACTAATAATACTAAATACATCCTCCGCTGGTTCCGCTGAACCGGCAATAACGAGTATCATCGGAATGCCTCGCTTTGCAATGGCATAGGTTAACAATTCATAGGTGTTCATCCCTATACTCGAAACAACATCGTATCCATTATCAGCACAGCATTCAACAGCTTTCAATGTGGATTTTATCCAGGCATCTGTGCCTAATGGTCTCTTTGATTGTCTCGAATTTATAATGGCAGCGCGCATAGTTCTGTAAATATACATTAAAATTACTTTAATATAGATATAATCTCGATAAATGCAATGAAATAATTATAATTCAATCTTCGGATAAGTCCTGGTACTGCATAGAACAAAGTTGGTCGGAACCAATTCGCTTTTGGATAAGTTTTCAAAATGGTGGGATTCTACTATTATGTTGAGAGATCAGTATTCAGCTTTTTTAAGGATGATTATTCGGATCTGCGACATAATACAAAAAAATACTTTTAAATGTAGATAATTTGATTATATTATTTGGAAGGATAGTTGACCGTATAGCATTGTTAAATCTAATCTTTAAGTTGCTTTCCAAAGTAAGCCCTTTATGAAGATTTAACGCATTTAATAACATTATCCCGGCACATGTATGTGATATTTATGGTTACTTTCGAATAATTTTTTAATGACGAGAGATTTAGTAATATTAGCTATTATCAATAAGACCGTATATTTTGTGTGAATTAAAGGAGGTGATAGGGAACTGATATACTATTTCCAGCACAAGTTGAGATAAACAAAGGAGAAAGGTAAAATTAACTATGCGAAAAATATTTACATTTACGTTTGCATTGCTACTGTTCGCTGCAGCGGCATTTGCAGCTATATACCCCGTATCCGACAAGTGGATGGTGAATCATTCCGAAGTGATTGTCGCCGGCGAAGTCGTTTCCATAACGAGCGACTACGAAGCTGACGGTCTTATATGGTCTTATGCCACCATCCAAGTTGACCAAGTGGTGATGGGTTTGGCATCCGACCAGGTTACGTTCAAGTACCAGGGCGGTACGGTTGGCGACATGACTTTGAGAGTAAGCACCTCCCCTACGTTTGAAGAAGGCGAAGAGGTGTTGGTTTTCTTGAAGAGCGCGGAAGACGGAACGTTGGAGATAACCAACTGGGTATTAAGCAAACGCACACTGGTCGACGGTAGGTTTATCGAAGTTGATAAGCCTTACCATGAATATATCGATGAATTAACCGAAATCGCGAATACGAGATAAGGAGGAGTGAATAATGATTAGAAATATTACACTTATAGTAGTAGCTCTTGCCCTCCTTACAAGCTATTCTTTCGGGTATGAGTTATTAGGATATGATTGGACATACAAGCCGGATCCGATGGGCGAGGATATAGAATTCAATCCGAATTGCTCCGACTACGGTTGCGGTAGCGAAGAAGACCAGATTAACGCTCTCTGGCAGGGCGCAAATGCCTGGACTGATTATGCTAAAGCTGAATTCGAATTTACCTACGGCGGTTGGACTACCCGTAATTCCTACACTTACGATGCTCACAATATTATATTCTTCTCACCCGGTTCCAGCGGCAACGCTATTGCCACCACCTATTGGTGGTATCAGAGCGGCGGGAGAATGACCGAAGCTGATATCGTATTCTGGGATGGAGCATTCAGTTTCTCCGCTTATCAGAGTCCCTCATACAGCGAATTCGACGTTTGGAATATCGCAGCGCATGAACTGGGGCATGTCCATGGCTTGGGGCACTCGTCTGTTTCAGCTTCTACGATGTACGCATATTCGAGTCAGGGTGAAACATCCAAGCGCACTTTGCATTCAGACGATGTCAATGGCGCTCAGGCACTTTATGGCGAGCAGGACCCGTTCTCGGTGATTATACATACCGATGATGATTCCTACGCCAGAGTGTTCTCGGGTTCAGGAAGCTTTGATTTCACCGTACTCGCTTACAATAATGACTCTTACGGACATCTCTTCAGAGCTACCATAGACCTGGTGCTTCCGGACGGCAGCACTCATGGTCCTCTTTTGAACCTTAACAGCGTTTATATCCCGGCTAATTCTACGTTGACATACAATGGTTCTCAGAATATTCCGGGTAATGCTCCCGTGGGCGAGTATAAATACCGAGCTCGGATGAGAGACACTTCGTATCCGTATGACGATTACGATGTCAGTTACTTCATGTTCTGGGTTGAAGGTAAAGCAGTTGCCGGATTAGAGGAAGCCGGCGAAGGTTGGGCCCTTACCGGCAGCGGCTTTGAATCGGCTGAACCGTTAGCCGGCGAAGGCGGTCAAGCCCACACCAGCACCGCTATTATCCCGGGTGCGTTCGAGCTGCGGCAGAATGTTCCCAATCCGTTTAATCCGAACACCAACATCAACTTCGACCTGTACGAAGAAGCTAACGTTTCTTTGCAGATATATAATCTTAAGGGTCAGTTAATCAAAACCTTACTCGACAACAGAGCGCTTGATTTCGGTCCCTATTCGATCGAATGGGATGCTACCGATAGTGATGGCAATTCCGTGTCTGCAGGAATATATCTCTATAAGTTGACTGTTGGAAACGAAATTGCTTTGAAGAAAATGACATTGATAAAATAGTTTAACTTCATTAATCGGGGCGACTTCCTCAGTCGCCCCATTGTAAAAATGAGATATTTCACATTCCTTTTGGTATTATTAATCATCATCCCGTTTTTCGACTCCGAAGCCTACACAATCGGGGACGGAGATTGGACCTACAAGCCCGAACCGATGGGTGAAGACCTTTTAATTAATCCCAATTGCTCTGATTCTGGCTGCGGAAGCCCGGCCGACCAGATTAATGCGATCTGGATGGCTGCCAAAGCCTGGTCCGACTACGGAAACGCAGGTTTCGAATTTTCCTATGGCGGTTTGACTGCAACAGCGAGACCGGCTAATGATGATAAGAACATAATATATTTTTCCCAATCTGCATCCGGTTCCACGATCTCGGCAGCTTATACCTGGATCACCTACGATATGGTCACCGAGTGCGACCTCGTTTTTTACGATTCGCTCTGGTTATTCAATGCTAAAGGCAGAGCCGAGCATTACGAATACGATGTATGGAGTCTGGCGGCTAACGAATTAGGACATGTTTTGGTTTTAGGAGCATCGGAGTATGATGAAGCAACGATGTACTCCAACTTCCGACCGGGTGAGATGTTTAAGAGAACGTTGCATTGGGATGATATCGCGGGTATTCAAGCGATTTACGGTGAGCGCATTCCCTTCTCCATCGTGATGGAGCCGGCGGAAGATGCTTCGTATGCGCGCATATTCGATGGCGCCGGTGGCGAACTTGATTTCACTGTCAGAGTTTACAACAATTCCGATACGCTGGGGCATTTTCAAGCTACTATCGACCTGATTAAGCCGAATGGGCAGGTTTTCGGGCCGTTGTTTCACCGCGATGATGTTTCAATCAATGGAGGCGATTCTATCGTATTTAATTCTACTCAGCTCATTCCTCCCGGTGTCCCTCCTAATGAATATCTTTATCGCGCCAGGATTCGAGATGCCAATTTTCCTTACGATGATTATGATATCAGTAATTTCCATGTCTGGATTACCGACTCCGGACAAGGGAGTATCGTATCTATGCCGAAATGGCAATCGCCTCGAGTAACATTTAATTCGAGTAGCTCTGGTAATCTCAATTCTGACCGGAATTCGCAATCCTCGGCGATAATAAGCTATCCCAACCCGTTCAATGATCACACTAAAATAATCGTTGAGCTTGATGAATCAGCTAAAGCGGACGTCAGGATTTTTAATCTTCTCGGTGAGGAAGTGGAATGTTTAATCGAAAACCGAATCCTACCGGCAGGTGACCATTTTCTATCCTGGCATGCTAAAAATCCAAGAGGTGATAGCTATCCGACCGGAATGTATTTCCTGAAGGTTACTTTGGACGGCAAGGTGTTTACACAAAGATTAATGCTGCTTAAGTAAGCTCCTTAATTATTCCAATAGATAGTTTAACAATAGTCAACTGCATAACGATATTACTGTGAAGAAAATACTATTAATGTCGATATCATTTCTGTAGGAGGTATCCATCGAAGGAGTAGTTACAACATAGCGACCAGAGGTCGTCCCGCGACAACGGGAAGAAGCAACCCCGGCTGGAGGGTGACCAATTAGTCTACTCCTGTTTCCCCGCACCAAGGCGGGGATTTTTTTATCTTTCCAAAGCATTAGATTCAAAAACAATCTTAACCTGTATTATTCATAAATTTAGTCACCGGTAGCGGAAGCCTTGCGTTTCCGGCGTTTCTCTGAATCCGCAATTCCAAGCTGTCAATGGTCTATTATTTTTAAATCCCCGAAGGACAAGCCTTCGGCTACGGAAACGGGAGGATAGCTTCGCATATATTCGAGTAAATGTCAGTCGAAACCGCAAAGACTTCGACCTGCGAGAAGATATGCCTGATAGTTAAATCCCTCAGCCCTCCAACCGCAGGGGGAGATCACCGACTTCATCCTCCACCGCTCTTACAATTGCGCCATCCCTGATCAACTCTGCGATTTTATTAATATCAGGATAAAGGACTTTGTCATCTTCCAGGTGTTCAACATGCTGTCTTATCAGATCATAGGCAATCGATGTTCCCTTGCCCGGGCGTAACGGCTTACGGAAATCAAAAGCTTGTGCGGCGGACATCATTTCAATCGCCAATACCGCGCCGACATTCTTCAGAATCTCCTTGCACTTCTTGACCGCTATCGGCGTCATGGCAACATGGTCTTCCTGATCGGCTGAAACCGGGATAGAATCGACCGTCGATGGATGCGAGAAAACCTTGTTTTCGGATACAAGCGCTGCAGCGGTGTATTGTGCTACCATCAATCCGGAATTCAAACCTCTCCCCTCTACGAGGAAATCGGGCAGGCCGGAAAGAGTTGGATTTAAAAGGCGGTTTGTGTGACGCTCGGAGAGATTAGCGACTTCACTCATGGCGATACAAAGAAAATCCATCACCATGCCGATATTCTGTCCGTGGAAATTACCGCCGGCGATATAGTCATTGTCCTCGGGGAAAAAGAGGGGATTATCGGCGGCGGAATTCATTTCGGTTTCGACCTGTTCTCGGGCATAGAACCAGGCATCGATGGAAGGGCCTAACACTTGCGGGGTGCATCGCATGGAATAACCATCCTGTACCTTGCCGGACTTCTCCGCCATGATCTCCGAGCCTTCCATGAGGATACGGAGATTATGAGCGGCAGCATTCTGACCGGCAAAGGGTCGCACCTTGTGATAACGGGCATCATAAGCTCCGGCTACACCTTTGAGAGCGTCTATGGTCATTGCCGATGCAATGAAGGCGTTCTTGAGAAGATTTCGTGCATCGACCAGGTTAAGCGCCGAACCCGCGGTCGCCATCTGAGAACCGTTAATCAATCCCAGTCCATCCTTATAACTCAGATCCACCGGTTCGATACCGGCTTGCTTGAGCGCCTCGCCCCCGGGCATCCGTTCGCCCTTATAGAATGCTTCCCCTTCGCCCAGGCATACCTCGGCTAATTGCGCCAGTGGCGAAAGGTCACCGGACGTACCCACCGAACCTTTTTCGAAGACTACCGGAGTAACGCCCTTGTTGAGCAGTTCCAGGAAAATGTTGGCTATTTTCATACGTACTCCTGAGTAGCCTTTGGCAAGGGTATTCGCCCGGCAGGCCATAGCGCCCCGCACAACTTCGATAGGAAAGGGATCACCGGTGCCGGCAGCGTGAGAATATACGATCCTGCGCTGCAATTCCGAGCTCTGTTCCGGGGAAATGCGGATACGGGCGAACTCGCCGATGCCGGTGGTGACGCCATAAATGGCTAAACCCGATTCCACCAAGCCGTCGATAATAGCGCGGCATGTTTCGATATTCTCAATTCCTTTTGGGGAAAGTTCAACGTTATCATTATTGCGCGCAATGTCGCGCAGTTGTTCTATAGTAAGATGTTCACCGTCAAGTTGTATCATGTTTTGCCTTCCAATCAAAGTCAAGCGGTTATAGCATAGTTATTCCCCGGTAGGCTTTACTCACCCGATTTCCGCGCCTTTTCCGCCTCCATATAGAAGTAAAAATAATGTAAGCGATTCTGAAAACGATATACGCCTCTACCCTCATCAGGAACAGGGACTATAGCTCCCAGCCGCTTCATTTTTTGTAGAAAATTATCAAATGCTTTATCCTCAGTCTTGGATAATAGCTTTCTAACCTCCTTTTTTCGGAATCTAAACTCGAATGGTTCCTCGCCAACTCTTTTAAGGATTGTTCGATAGCTTTTACTACGGATTGCATTAAAAACTTGTGGCTCAAGATGCTTACGACCAACTATATCGGCGGCTGCTACAACGCCGGCTGTTGCATCGGCTAATGTTACGCGGTTGCTGGTTGTTCTCTTAAACGTTGCGTCACCAATTTCCTGAGCAAGAACCGGAAGACCGCCGGCATAGACGGACATTACTGCCAATGCATCATCATCAACTTCTATACCAACTTCAGCGAATACTTTTTTATAAAACTCCGCTGTTTCTTCTTTGGACCAAGTCTGAATATCAACAATGTCGAATACTCGCGCTAATGATGGCTGTAGCCGTATAAGGCTATGCCGTTTCTCATCCAAGCCCACAAAAAGCAGACATAACGGTAGACTAGTTCTTGAGGCACCCACCTCATCTATAAAGCTTTTCAACCAATTAGCAAAGTCCGGCGACGTCGCCAAGCCATTTATATCATCAAGTATGATATAGATGCCTCTTTTCTGCTCCCCAAGGCGAGAATTCAACTGCCTTATTGCCTCGGCAAAATTATTCACAATGCTTTGCAAATCCTCTCGAGATGCTTTAAATTCTAAAGTTACGCCGAACAATCCGACCTGCTTGATATGTTCGCCAAATAAATCAGATATTTTCCCATACCATGGTTTCTCAGCGCTTTCTTTTAATAAGCGGTCGAAGATTTTTCGAGCCATTCCGGTCAACGAAGAAACTCCTCCGAGGGAAGCGTATATCCCGAGTATTTCAGAATCTTTTTCGACTAAATATCTCACAAAAGTAGCAAGCGAGCTCTTGCCGATACCTCGCTCGCCAGTCAAGAAGTTTACCTTCAGGCGGCTCGTGACGGAACTATCCAAGACCTGTACGCGTAAGAGATCTACCTCTTTAACGCGGCCAACGAAGAAGTCTATCGGTACTAATTGGCCAGGGGTAAAAGGGCTATAATCTTTTGGCATCATTCCTCCGTTGATTACACTTCTTTCGGAAAATACTTGAATGAAGGCGATTGGTCAAGTGGAGTTTTAAAGAACCCTCTCCCTTGCTCCGGTCAATATCTCCTTAATCCTCTCCAGCACCGTATCGGTTTTCTCGATACCGACGTTGATATGGTGTACCGGAACGGCATCAAACAGACGTTTGAAGAAACGCTTTTGCAGCTCATAGCGTTCCGTATTGCGAACCAGGATATGCGGATTAAGGAATGGATCGGAATTGTAGCCGCGAGCGTTGGCGGCATCCTCCAGGGCGCGAATGGCATCCTCTGATTTGAGTTGCTCATCCAGCGCGGAGGCGCCATCTTTTCGCAACAATATCACGCTGCTGATTTTGGTTCGCTTGGTGTGCTTATTAGGACCATCGATCCAGTACGGATCGAGCATGGCGAAAGACCTCTTGGAACCGGTGAAGCTGTAGGGCATGCCCATCTCGAGTTCATTGGCGCTTTCTTCGTTTTCAGCTTCGTCCGGCGCCGTGACTACGTTCTCGCACTTGC
>WJIR01000312.1 GCA_014730175.1 Candidatus Zixiibacteriota bacterium | reverse complement strand
TGTCTTACCGCTTGACGACGCCCCAATTAAACAAACTTTAAAGATAATCCGCTCACTTTTTTTGTCAAGTAAAAAAGGATTGAGTAAATCCTCAATGAGCTGCATCATTTCGCATTTATCATTGAATTCTACCCCGATGTTATTTAGCTTTCGTTCGCAAGGATAGATTAATTCGTGTAGCCTATGCAGCTAATTAAATCATTTATAGATATCTGCGAAAACAGAAATATTAAAGAAGCGCCGGAATTTCAGAAGTCTCTGGTTTCGCTCATCAACTCGCCGGCGGATAGGGAGAAAATCGAAACTATTTGCGCCTTCGATGTTTCCTATGATAAACAAAGCAGAACCAATTATACGTCCGTTATTGTTATGGGATATCATGACCACCAGGTTATCGAGAGTAAGTCTGTTATCCGAGAAGCAACTTTTCCCTATATACCCGGATTACTCGCTTTTCGCGAAGGTCCTTCCATTATAGAAGCCTATCTCAAGTTAAGGATCAAACCGGATATACTGCTATTCGATGGTCAAGGATATGCACATCCGCGAAGAATGGGAATCGCCACGATGATAGGAATCCTGCTGGATAAACCTTCTATCGGATGCGCCAAAACCTGCCTGATCGGCGAATGGGAAAATCCGAAGAATATTCGCGGCGCAGCAACACCGCTTATTCACAAAGAGGAGCAAATCGGTAATGTCCTGCGGACTCGTATAGGCGTAATACCGGTATTCGTATCGATCGGTAATCGGATCGACCTGCAGAACGCAACTGAAATCGTGTTGAATTGCTGCACCACATTTCGACTTCCCGAACCGATAAGGGAAGCGCACCGCCTCGCTAATGAGATCAGGAATAAAAGAACCGGTCGCTAATATGCGGATTGTTTGGTCTACGGATCGTAGTATGTGCCGCTTATCATCGCAATCCTGCAACATAATCAGGCTATCCTCGTATTATAGGAAAAATAGAGGATTTACGATTGTTATTCAAACCATTCCACAGAATTGAGTTCATCACCTTCAGTAATTTAATTCTCATATTCACTATATCATTTTTATCAATTGTGCTAACAGGATGTACCAGTACGCCTGAGCCGCAATTCACGGAGGTCGAAGTGACCAAGTCCCAAATAAATACTGTGCTGGAAAATATTCGCAATCGACGAACCGTCAGGAAATTCAAGTCGACAGCGATACCGAAAGAGCATCTGCAGGAAATCCTTGACGCCGCTCGATTCGCGCCGACCGCAGGGAATTTACAGCCATGGAAATTCGTTGTTATTCAAAAGCGTCAACGGCTTGACTCATTAAAAGCGATATTGCAGGATGATTGGCAGCGGACAATCTCTAATCACAAGGATCTAAATGAAGACCAAAAGAAACGGTACATCCGGGATGGGAAGATCGCAATCGAAAACGTCATGACAGCGCCAGTATATATAATGGTATTTGTGGATTCGACCGTGTATCCCGATTGCGCAGTCCACGACGGAGCGCTGGCTGCTGGCTATTTAATGTTAGCTGCAAGAGCATATGGCTATGGTACCGGCTATTTTACGTCCTATTTTCCGGATGAAGTAATTAAATCCTTCGTCAAAGCCCCCGAAAACTACATGTTCATTTGCTGCACCCCTGTTGGTATTCCCGAAGAATGGCCGGATACACCTCCTAAAAAGGCTTTAGAGGAGTTTATCGTATTCGACAAATTCCCGGAGTAACATTAAGCATTTCATCCTGTTAGCCCATATTTATCATTCTGCCATTGATCTTTACACCTTATGTTGTTATATTACTTGAAAATAGAAAAGGTGGTTCTATGGTAAGGAAGAGACAAAGAGGAAAACAACGAAATCTATATCCCAACGTTCCCGCTAAACTTGAATCCATCGATGAGGATTTCATTAAGAAGGGCGCTAAGGGTATCACCGACAAGGACATCCAGAAAGTGACCGATAAGGCTGATGAGATTCAACACAAGTTTAAAAAATCAGGTCCCCTGGGAAGATTTGTCCAGGATGTTGAATTACTCATATCGATAGTACGGGATTATAGAAATAAGGAATATAAAAAGGTACCTGTCTGGGTAATCGGAGCGGCCGTCTTCACGCTGCTATATGTGATAAATCCACTCGATTTAGTTCCGGATTTTATACCGTTTGTGGGACATTTGGATGATGCCGCCGTGGTCGGAATCTGCTTACTAATGATTGAGCAGGAGCTTCAGGAATATAAAAAATGGAAAGTAGCTCAGCTTCAGATAGAAGCTGATCGGATTGAGAATGATTCCCAAGCCTAATTCGGATCGCCGATCAGCGCGAATGCTCCCCAGTAGAAGGGGTGGAAATATTCACCGTTTGCTTGTCCTCGGTTCAAGGCATCCATCGTAGCCTGCCTTAACCCGCGTGATTTGTCCATGCCGGACAGATAGTAACTGTAAAAATCGCGCATGAAATCGCAGGCATGCTTATCGGAAACCTGCCACATACTCATCACAACCGTCTCGGCGCCGGCAAGCTGGAAAGAACGCCTGAGACCGAAAACCCCCTCGCCGTTCATCACTTCGCCCAAGCCGGTACCACAGGCGCTTAGCGTAACCAGATCGGTACCGAAAAGGTTCAAACCGGCAACCTCCAATGGCGTTAATATCCCAAAATCATCGAAAGGCCCATAGCCGGCTTTATCCTCAACATCCAAAACGATGCAGTTTGCCCCCGCAAGCGGCAATCCCGCCAGTAACAACGACTTGTGATAGTTTTTTAGCTCAAACTGATAAATCGCATCCGAGCAGAAGAAATAATGGGTCGCGATGTGTAGGATTCCGGGAGGCTGGTTGATTGAATTCAATACCGATTTGTTTGCGTCGCTCCCGTAATAGGTCTGAACCGGAATACCGTATTCTTCAAATATCTTCGCTATCACCTTCCCTTCGTATCCACTATAAGGGATAGCATCGAACGGAGCGTTTAGGCAGCCGGAATATCTGGTAGTCCTTCCCGGATTGCGCGGCGAGTCGTCGAAAGTGGAGACAAGGTTTTCAGGCTGCAGTCCGAAATCGTAATCCGGATCGGCGATTATCAGATTGGTTTCGTCAGAGCGCCTTGCCTGCGGACCGAATTTTATCAGATCTCGAGCAGAAGAAAGATAGCTGATATGATACTTTTCCACAACATAACGATTGTCAGGACAGATGAGGGTGTTGAAATTCAATAAACTGAGTTCGCCATCGGGGCAGATAAATATCCGCTCCACTCTCCCTGATATCGCTTCGAGCGGCTGGAATACTTTGGCGTACAATTGAGATGCGATCTTGGAAACGTCTCTCGCCAGTTTGTTTTCACTCACGGTATGCACAATCGCCGGCACAGTATTCACCAGATCCAGATAATCGGAGATCAATTTGTCTACTATAGCCGCTTCCCCGAGATCAATAACCTTTATCCTGCCATTTCGTGAAAGCTGGAACGCTAAATAGCGCTCATCCCGCCTCCTCTCCTGACCACTTCCGGTCACCTCGATATCATAAGGCATGTATTTAACTATCTCCCACAGGATGCTACCCGGTGGTAGGGCTTTCTGTACATCGATCACCCGAACTTTGCGTAAAGCTGCAGCTTCGGCGAACTCGGAACATGTGCTGTTTATTTCAGCTTCGAGTTTCTCCTTTCTCTTGTTGAGATATCCCATTGTTTCATTGTAGACGGTGACATCCATTTTATTGACACCATCCAGCGCCAGCGAAGCGATAACTTTACCGATATCGAACAGTTCCTCTTTATTTTGTTCTATTAAGCTATCCTGATTGCACGCTATCCTTTCCCGCTGTATCGACGATGCTTCCAGAGCTATACCTTTACCATCAATCGCCATCTCCAGAGCTGTTTCGTAAGCGATAGGATCCTGTAATGCAAAGCTGAGGAAGGCGTTATTGATGAGAGGATACCTTTTTAAATACTCAAGTTTCTCGCTTTCCGAAGCGTATGCAAAAGCCACATTGATAAAGCTCCGGAGACATTCGTGGCGTCTGATGAAATAGCCAAAGGCTTCATAGAAACGACCTTGCGCCCAGTTAATTTTCGCTAAAATCTGCATAGCATCTGCATTGATAATATGCTGAGGCCCATAGGTAGTCATGCTGATATCGAGCGATTCCAAAAGGTGCCTCTCAGCTTTCTCGTAGTTGCCCTCATTAAAGGCTATAGCTCCCAGGCTGTCATTTATCGCTACCGAGTCCAATAATTCTCCATTGGTTCGGCTGCGAATCGCACTTGAGACCATTATTGGATCACTCTTAGATATATCTTTTAATACGAGATATACAGCCGGTGAATCCTGATACTGGCTCAAAGAGGATTCAAGCTGGAGATTCTTAACATGACCGTTGTAAGCGATGATTCGAAATGAGTATTTAGTCGGGATTTCCTCGTCTCCCTCCAATCGCCTCCGCAGCCTTTCCAAAACCATATCTCGGTCGTCTGTATGTATAATCTCTGCAAATCCATAAGGCTGCCAGTGTTTAATTTCATCTGCCGGATATCCTACGATATCCAGAGCGGCTTGATTAGCCTGTTTTATCAGTCCATCCTGCAATATCACTATCCCCGATGGCAATTCACTCCAACCGGATTTCCTTATATTGCGATAGTTGGTAATGTCGAAGATTGTAATAAAGACCGCCGTCCCGCCATTGTAATAAACCGGTCTCGATAATTGATCGAAATAATGTAAATCGCCCAGATTATCGTAAGCCCGATAGCAGTAACTGCTTACGGCATCCCCTTTTCCCTGCAGCTTCAGTTTATATTGTCCCATAATAAAAATTCTATCTTCTTCACAAATATGAGACAATGCATCCTTAAATGTCCAATTGCTCATCAGCTCGTAATCATAGCTTCCCAGCTCTGCGAATGACCTGCTTACGTATTCATAAGATCCTTCTTTTTCCGCCATTATAATTGTGTGAAGCGTGGACTGCTTTTTAGCCCTGTCGAACTGCACTTCCGGATCGCCTGGTATTAATTGTGACAATATGATCAGACCCACAACAACAAGCACAGATCCTGTAAGAATCAATAATTTTTTCATAATATTTAACCATTAGACTTAATTGAATGGTTACTATATATCCAAAATGTATTCAAAAAACAGTATGCCGGTAGCTCCCAATGCAAAATTGCTCTTAATTACCGGCTAATCTGCATCATTCACGACCCGAAATTTATGTGAAACCACCTCTTCCCCCGACTCCGGATCAACAATCCGAAATTCATACAACCCCACATTAAATATATCCATTGGCACCGATACCTTTCCCCTCGAATCCCTTAGTTTATTTACTTCCTCCATGGTCGAAAAAACCTCGGCGCCGTCCGGCTCCGAGTGAATCTTAATCTCCACCCTGTTGCCATCGATAAATCCCATGTAGGCGATAACAAACTCAGCCAACTTACCTTCACCTATATGTAATGTCCGATCATCCTCAAAACCAGAGCTTCTTAACGAACGAAAAACCACAACCTGCGAGTTATCCCAGGCCGGTTGATAAATCGGGACCATGAATGCCAAGACAAGAATAACAACAGACATAGCTGAAACTATCTTCCATGTCCTGTTTTTAGGAAATACAAGCTCCTTTATGCGTGTAACTAACGGAATGGCCTCTGCTTCATTCCTGACCAACTCGCGAACACCCTGTCTTATTATAGTCCCGTTGCTGAGGTCATGAGCTTCACTACGAAATTCCATAACTTTTTCAAGGCAGTAATCACACTCCATCAGGTGTAGCTCGAATTCCCTTTCATCTTTTTTACTGAGGAGCCCCAGATCGTACGCATGTATCATCTTGTTGAATGTTTTATTCTTACAATCTGCCATGGCTAAAATCTACCTCCTTTTAGACACTGCTCCAGTAAGCTGCGAGAGCGGGAGAGTATCATATAAAGGTTTTGCGGTGTGATGCTCATTTTGATACAGATTTCCTTAGTTTTAAATCCGAGATGATGCAAATTCAAAATCCTTGCATATCTTGGATTCGTTTTGTTCATTTTTCTTAGGCAGTCCAGTATTTTTGTTTCCAAAGGGGTATTAGACCGGGACGCTGCTTTTTCAACAGTCGAATCGTCGGTTGAACTAACAAAACCAGCTTTCTTCTCCGTTCTGGCTTTTCTGTAATATTCATTCATTTTGTTCTCCAATATCTTATAGCTCCATCCAGCAAAACTGCTTTTAATTTCAACATCCTTGTATTTATCGAAAACTATCATCAGAGAACTCTGAACAATATCTTCACGATCTTGTTCGTTCCTTACTTTACGTGACACAAACAGCCGAAATCTAACAGATAATTTTTCGAAAAGTTGTTTTTCCGAATTGGTGTCGCCGTCAAGAATGCTTTTGTAAAGTGAGTTTATGTCCACTTTCCCATTCAGTGATTGGTTTCATTTGTATATTTATATAAATTTTAACTGAAAAGCAAGTTGAAATTTCATAAGCATTTTGAATTATACAAATATGAATGTGGAGTTTGCGCCTACATTACTATTCGCCATCGTCTTTGATCCGATGCTTCATCCACCAGTCCAGACGCTTTTTAATTTCGGCTTCGAATCCAAATTTACCCGGTTTGTAAAAATGTTTATATTTTACTTTATTCGGAAAATATTCCTGATGCAAATAATGCTCCTCGGAGTCGTGGTCGTACTCATATCCCTTACCGTAACCTATTCCTTCCATTAGCTTTGTGGGCGCGTTGCGGATAAAAAGCGGAACCGGCAATGCTCCGCTGGTATCGATTTCATCCTGAACCTTTTTATAAGCGGCATAAGCGGAATTGGATTTCGGCGCGGTTGCCAAATAAATCGCCGCTTCGATTAATGCCAGCTCTCCTTCCGGGCTGCCCAGAAAATGATAGGTTTCTTTGGCGGCAATCGCAATCTGCATCGCCTGCGGATCTGCCAAACCGACATCCTCCACCGCAAACCGCACCAAACGGCGAGCGACATACAGCGGATCCTCTCCACCTTTCAGCATCCGCGTCAGGTAGTAAATCGCTGCATCGGGATCGCTGCCGCGCATACTTTTGTGCATTGCGGATATAAGGTTAAAATGCTCCTCGCCCGCTTTATCATACAGGATAGAACGTTGAGCCGCCTTCTCAACCAATCCTTTGTCAATCACAACCTTACCGGAATCATCCGGCTCGCCGTTTTCCGCGCAGAACTCCAGAAGATTGAACGCCTTGCGGGCATCCCCATCGGCAAGTGTCACAATAGTCGCCAGAGCGTCATCCGCGAGTGCGATTTCCGTATTGCCCAGCCCTTTTTCTTCATCCTCCAGCGCGCGGTCGATTAAATCTCTGATATTTGCATCAGATAATTTGTGCAATACATAGACTCTGCAGCGGGATAAGAGGGCGGCATTAACTTCAAATGATGGATTCTCAGTAGTCGCTCCGATCAGGATTATATCGCCGGATTCCACGTACGGAAGGAATGCATCCTGCTGAGCTTTGTTAAAGCGGTGAATCTCATCGATAAAAAGTATGGTTCTCTCGCCGGAAAACTGCTTCCGCTTTTTTGCCGCCTGGATAACTTCCTTAAGTTCCTTAATCCCCGATGTAACCGCCGAATAGGAAAGGAATTTCATTCCGGTATGTTGAGCGATAATCCGGGCGATAGTGGTTTTACCGCATCCGGGCGGTCCCCAGAATATCATCGAACCGATTCTGTCCTTTTCGATAGAGGTATAAAGCGGTGAACCGGGCGAAAGAAGCTCCTCCTGCCCCACCAGCTCATCCAGCCTGGTGGGCCTCATACGATCGGCAAGCGGCTTACCGGAAGAGATATTGTCAGGCTTTTCTTTTTCAAAGAAATCCATAACCTTAAGCTAAACAATGGCGTGGAAATAGTCAATGGAGATTTCGGTGATTGACATTATCCCGGTATGTATTATATTTCTATAATAAACCAATAACGGGGCAGAATATGAAGAAGTATTTATTTCTCTTCATTTTAATTTTATCCGGATCTGGATTCACGGAAGCTTCCGCCAGTGATCTAACAATGCCGAATCGAGAATATGAAAAGGGTGACACTGTTTTCTTCGGTGATGGAAGTTGGTATATAAAAGCACCGTATGAGATTCCTTGGGATAGCGCGGAACCTCCGGAGACGGAGAATACAGCCGGTCATCGAATCGTCTGGTCTGAACCGATGCGTTTAACATACTTTGAGGGGGATGTTTGGAGACCAAAAGCAGTGGTTGAAGATTCCATAATTCACGTGATATTTATGTATGATCCTCCTGGTATTGGTGACATTTATTATTTAAATAGCCTTGATAGTGGGGACAATTGGTCAGAACTTCTTATACTATCCCAGTCTGAGTGGTATGTCGAGAAACCTTCGATCGAAATGCATGAAGCAAATACAATAGCTGCTTGGACATTTAATTCTGGTCCCGAGATACACTGTTCAAACAGTTTCGATTACGGAAATACTTGGGAGTTCTTAGACTATTATGAAAGACATACTTCTTCTCCAGTGTTTGCATATCTGGATAATAACTCTGTGCTAATGTGTTTCTACAAAGGTGAGACTGAAGGTCGCTGGATTGACAGGTCGACAGACTGGGGTAACAGTTGGGAAGGAGAGATACATCTTTCGGATATGGGATTGGGAGGACGTATACCGAACATGGTTTCGCAAGGCTCCTATGTTCATATCGGCTACAACCAGAAATGGAATACCCAGAGTACTGAAATACATTATCACCATTCCCCCGATTACGGGCAAAGCTGGGATATAGATAATCTACTAACAGAGGATGATGGAATCCCTTCCCAATGGGCGTCAACGTCTGTTCATGACAGCGTAGTCCATATTGCCTGGGATGATATGAAATACGGTGGGACGGAAGTAATGACAATCCGCAGTACTGATAACGGTATAACTTGGGGAGAGGAAACGCGTTTATCCTTTTCGCACT
>WJIR01000311.1 GCA_014730175.1 Candidatus Zixiibacteriota bacterium | reverse complement strand
GGCTTCTTTCCGTATCACTCAATCCTGCTATTGCGATGCTGATTTCCGACAAAGCTCTCCGGAATTTCGGTAAATCGGATGATTCTCGTGGACCATTAACCAGGATAATGCATACATTCCGTGATTTCGCCTGGAAACATAACAAGGGGATTATCGGAGCGGCGGCGGTTATAGTAGTGCTGGCTGCGATCGGATTGAACCTGATCGAGGTTAATGACAATCCGGTGAAATGGTTCAAAGAATCGCATCCGATTCGTCAGGCTGATATGGCAATGAATAGCCATCTCGCTGGCACCTATATGAATTACCTGGTAATGGAAGGGGAGGACTATGACGCCATGAAATCTCCGCAAGCTCTGGAATACATGGATAAATTGCAACGGAGCCTCGAAGAGGAATCGATAGTCGGAGCGACGACCGGCTTGACCGATATAGTAAAGAAAGTCCGTTACGAGTTGTTCGAAGCGAATCCCGACAAGGCGATCATTCCCGATAACCAAAATGAGATCGCGCAGTTGCTGTTTATGTTCGAGATGGCGGGTGGCGATCCTGATGACCTGTTTAAATTCGTCACCCAGGACTACGACCGGGCGAACCTCTGGGTGCAGTTGAAGGATGGGGATAACCAGGCGGTTTCGCAGGTAGTCGAACGCGCTGATAAGTTCGTGGCGGAGAATCCCCCGCCGGAAGGTATGACAGTCCAGTGGGCGGGACTGCCCTATATTAACATCGTCTGGCAGGACAAGATGGTTACAGGCATGCGCTCGTCGCTTCTAAGCTCATTCGCGGTTGTTTTCCTGATGATGGTTTTCCTGTTCCGCTCCATCAAATGGGGAGTGATTTCAATACTGCCGCTCAGTATAACGATAATGGCGATCTACGCATTCATCGGCTACATAGGAAAACCGTACGATATGCCGATCGCGGTCCTTTCATCGCTTACACTGGGCTTGTCGATCGACTTCGCCATTCACTTCATACAGCGCTTGCGTTCATTGCATAAGCGATTCGGTGATTTCAACGAGGCATACCAGCAGATTTTCGAGAGCGCTGGCAGAGCGATCGGACGTAACGTGATGGTTATAGCTATCGGATTCGTTCCGATGTTATTCTCATCGCTGGTTCCTTACATAACGGTGGGATCGTTTTTCCTCGCAATTATGCTGGTTTCGGGTTCGGTGACTATGCTACTGCTGCCGGCGATATCGGTTACATTTCAGCGGGGATTGTTCTCATCGGCTGATAAACCGAAGGAAGCTAAATCCAAGGCAAAAACGAAAGTCAATTAAATTTAAAAATGAAAATCATAACGAAAGAATAAAAAAGGAGAGATAATCATGAAGACTTTAAAATATCTAATGTTAAGTGCGATAGTAGCGATATTCATATTCGGTTCGCAGGCATCTGCCGAAGATGCAACCGAGATAATGAAGAAATCCCACATGGCATATTACTATGCGGGTGATGACGGACTGACAGATGTTACCATGCGTATGGTTAACGACCGAGGCAAGGAGCGTATCAGGGAATTCGCCATGCTGCGTATGGATGCCAGCGACGGTGGAGTCCAGAAGTACTACACTTACTTCAAAAGCCCGTCGGATGTAGCGCGGATGACATTCATGGTTCATAAGAATCCCGACGGCAACGACGCCAGATGGATTTATATTCCAGCAGTGGACTTGATAAAGCCGATTTCGGCTGATGATAAAAACTCCAGTTTCGTGGGTTCGGATTTCAGCTACGAGGATGTTTCCGGACGTCATTGGAACGAGGATAAGCACGCGTTAAAATCGGATTCGGAACTGGATGGAAAGCCTGTTTACGTCATAGAGTCCGTACCGAAAGAGGATTACGGCGGCTTCGCCAAAAAGATATCCTATATAGACAAAGAAACCATGCTTCCTCTCAAGGAGGAATATTTCGATGACAAAGGTGAGATGATAAGGATAATGCAGCTGGAGAAGGTAGACACAGTGGATGGTATCCCTACCGCCACGGTTCGCTCGATGGAGAACCTCGAAAAGGGCAGCAAAACCTACGTGGAATTCGCCAGTATCGATTACAACGTAGGGCTTCGGGATGACATATTTACCGAACGTTACCTTAAGAATCCTCCGCGTAAGTATATTCGATAACGGGAGTTAGGAGGTATAATAAAATGAGACAGTTTAGGATATATATAGTGATTGCGTTTTTGATGCTGACTTCGCCTGCAATCGGGCAGGTGGAGTTCGGCGGTTTCCTGCAGGCGTTGCATGGCGGGAGACTCGATGAAGAGAATCCTACCGAGACCGAATACACGGCATCGGAGACACGGCTCCAGCTTAAGATGGAACATTTCGCCGACCGCGCCGAATTCTTCGGCAGGCTGGATTTCACTTACGATGCGGCGGTTATGCAGGAGTATGACTGGGAGCTTCGTGAAGCTTACATGAAGTTCCGGCTCGGGAGGGATTTCGATTTCAAAGTCGGACGGCAGATACTGACCTGGGGCACCGGTGATCTCATATTTATCAACGATGTTTTCGCCAAGGATTATCGATCGTTCTTTATCGGGCGCGATGATCAGTATCTTAAAGCGCCGCAGGATGCTATCCGCGGTGAGTACTACGGAAATATCGGAGCGGTAACAGTAATATGGACTCCCCGGTTCGAAGCGAACAGACTTCCGGCGGGACGCAGGTTAAGCTTCTTCAATCCGATGAGCGGCGCAATAGTCGGCGCTTCGGGCGGAATGCAGCCGGTTATGCCGGAAGCCAAATTCGAGAACAGCGAGATAGCGATACGGTATAACAAGCATTTCGGATACTTCAACACTGCGTTGTATTTCTATCACGGTTTTTACAAGAACCCGGTCGGTTTCGATCCAAACCTGGGAGCACCTGTTTATCCCGATTTGAGGGTCTACGGTGCTTCGGTGCGTGGTCCTCTCGCAGGAGGAGTACTCTGGCTTGAGGGCGGTTATATGCACTCTATCGATGATGAGGATGGGGACAATCCCTACCTACCTAATTCGTCGATCACAGGCTTGTTCGGCTACGAAAAGCAGATCGCAACCAACCTTACAGCGAATATCCAGTATCAGGCTGACATGATGATGGAGTATGAGACCTACGAGATGCAGCAATCGTCATCAGGAGGCTACGTACGTGATGAAGTGAAGCACTTACTTACTTCGAGAGTAACCAAGTTGTTGTACTCAGAATTGCTGAAATTATCCGGATTCATCTTTTATTCGCCCAGCGAAGAGGATATGTATCTGCGTTTGGCGGCGGAGTACAAATACACGGATGAAATAATCATTACCGTAGGGGGTAATATTTTTGACGGTGAATACGAAGCTACGGATTTCGGTCAGTTCCAAAAGAATGATAACGCTTATCTGAAGCTAACTTACGGGTTTTAGCTTGAGCTGGATAATCCGTAAATACTATTAACATGTAGCCGAAGGCTTGTCCATCGAGAAATTGGTAGCCGAAGGCTTGCCCTTCGGGAACTTAGAAGCTTAAATAAGGAGAGAATAAAAATGTCTTTAGAAAACTCAATCAGAATGTTGGCGGGGACGTTGGTACTGTTATCTTTAGTGCTGTATTATTTCGTTTCCCCTTACTGGTTACTACTAACCGCGTTTGTCGGATTTAACCTGTTGCAGTCGTCGGTTACGAAATTCTGTCCGGCGGAAGTGATTATCAAAAGAGCGTTCTTCGATAAAAATCCGCAGACTTCGAGTTAATAAGAACAGGAGTTAATGATGTCCAATAAAATCGTAGTTTTTTTAGCCGGAGTTTTCTCAGGATTGGTCATGATGGGAGCGGTAGTTTGGTTCTCGTTGCCATCGCTGATGATCGCGGAGTATGAAAGTTCGATGGGATTCGATGATACGATCGAAGCTATCAATCGAACCGCCGCCGACAGAGGATGGCTTAATCCCAAAACCTATGACATCCAGAAAAGTCTTCAAAAGGCAGGATATCCGGATATGACCAAACTGAGAATTATGTCATTGTGTCAACCGGATCATGCATACACTATTTTGAAGGACGATGATAATAAGGTCGTTTCGGCAATGATGCCCTGCAGGTTCGGCATTTACGAAACCGCGGATGGCAATGTTTCTATCACCGGTCTTAACATAGGTCTGATGAGTAAGATGTTCGGCGGGCAAATCGCCGAGGTGATGGGAGCGGTCGAAAGAGAACAGTCGGAGATACTTTCAGGTATCATAAAAAACTAAACGAGCGGCTACATTATACTCTCAAGCGTATCTTCCTCCGGATTGAAATTTACAAATCTTCTGAATGCGGCATCGAATAACAATGGGATGAAAAACAATCCCATCATGGTAAAGCTGGAAGTCATCAATATCCTGATCGGAATAAACTCCGCCAGTATCCCCCCGAATGCCATGCCTAATGGAACCAATCCTCCCGAAATTGTACCGAGCAACGAAAATACCTTTCCTCTTTTATCCTGAGGTACGGTTAATTGCAGTACTGATCCGATAAAAATGTTAATTATCGAATTGGTGAAACCGGCTAAGAACAACAACGGCGACATAATGAAGATATCGATGAAAACCGGGAAGAAGGCAAAGCATAAAGAGAATATAAAGCCACAAACCATGAATATCACGAACCTCCTTGCCGGTTTAATATCGATCATAGAGGTGGTCAACATACCCAGAAACATTCCCGCCGTGAAAAATGCCAGTACAATCCCGTATTTCGCCGGCCCCAGAGATTCGGTACGTTCGAAAAGCGGAAGAATCAAGACAAAGCCGATCATGGCGATAAAATTAAGCATAGCCGACAGCAGCATGAGGAGCCTTAAACCTTTCACATTCCATATAAAAACGAACCCGGCTTTCAGCTCTGACCAGAATTTGAATTCTTTCGCTTCGCGCTCTATTTTCGGAATTTTAATAAATGTCTCGCTCCCAGCTGAGAATATATAAGATAGTCCGTTAATCAAGAACATGAGGGGAGCTCCCAACGCCTGGTAAAGTATACCGCCAATTGAACTTCCCATGACTCCTGATACGCTGTGTATCATTCTGAATACCGAGTTCGCTTTCACAATCTTAGTCTTGGGAACGATATCAGGAATGGAGGAACTCACTGAGGGATCGAAAAATGCAGCACAGACTCCCATCGTAACTCCCGCGGCAAATACCATCCATACTTTGATGATACCGGTGTAAGCAGCGATAGCAACAAAAATTATCGCTATACCCCGAATAACATCCATCAATACGATAAGCCATTTTCTGTTAGAGCGGTCAACCAGCACGCCTGCGAAAGGAGAGATAATCACGCGCGGAGCAATGGATGCAGCCATCAGAGTTCCCATTATCGCCGTGGATCCGGTAACCGCCAGCACCCAGAATCCCAAGGCTATTTCGTAGAACATATCTCCGAATGAGGAAACAAGCTGCCCCTGCCAGAGGAGGATGAAGTTTTTGTTCCATATCTTCCCTGAGCCGGCAGTCTTTTCGATCGGGATCGTGGTGGAAGGCTCGGTACTCATTATCTTTTTTCAAAAGGCATGGAATAATTGCATCTATCAGTGGAACTAATTGTGTCGTCGGGTGGCCTCACTCGACGACATGATAAAGTACACCCCGTCGTCACCCCGCGGCCGCGTAACTTATAGCCACGGAGATCGATTATTCGTCCGTCGCTCTGGTTGATGAATCGGTACACGTTATCTTCTATCGCGTTTACAGATTCCTGAACCGGTCAACATCCTCCTGCCGACCTAAAACCGTGAGTAATTCGCCTTTCCTCAGAATATGCTCGGGATCCGGTGATATGTCAGTCACGCCGCTGTTCTCATCCTTGATAGCAAGCACTTGAAGGCTGTAATCCCGTTTCAATCTGGCATCCTCAAGCGACGTACCATCCAACTGGTCTGGTATAGGTACTTCGGCAACCAGGTAGTCGCCATATAGCGGGATAAAGTCGGTAAGATTAGGATCCGAAAGCACCTGAGCGGTTTTAATAGCCATATCCTTTTCCGGGAATATTATCCGGGTGGCTCCTACCTGGTTCAATATTCGTCCATGGTCATCATCCAGAGCCTTTACAACAATCTCCTTGACTCCGAGTTCCTTTAAGTACAGCGTCACCAGAATACTGGTTGAGATATTACTTCCCACCGAGATAATCACCGCGTCGACATCCTCCAACTCTATAGACTCCAGCATATCCTTCTTGGTGGCATCAGCAACTATCGCCTGACTGACGAAATCCCTCATATTATTTACCACACTACGATTTTTATCCAGGGCAATAACGTCGTTTCCCAGTTCAAATAGCTCCCTTGCACAATGAGACCCGAAATTACCTAAACCTATGACACAAAATTTACCTGAACTCATAATATCAACCTATCATTACATTTTCCTCAGCGAATTCTAACTTGATCCTCCCTGGTCGTCTGGCAAGAGCATAAGCGACCGAAAGCGGACCTATTCTGCCAACAAGCATCAATATAATTATCAAAAACTTCCCGAAACCGCTCAATGATTCGGTTACGCCCATCGAAAGCCCCACTGTTCCGAAAGCGCTTACCGTTTCGAAAACATACTCCACAAACATCCCGCGACTATCCAAAAATGATATTTCCGCAAACTGCGTTACCATCAGAATTGCTGTAAACGAAAAAACAACAAATACACCCACCATAAATACGGAAACGGCTCGATTAACGATATCCGATGGTAAGGTTCTACTCGCTATATTCACCCGCTCACCTCCGCGAATACGGTTATACATCAAGGCAATTAGTACTCCCAACGTAGTGGTTTTAATACCGCCCCCGCAGCTTCCCGGCGACGCTCCCACGAACATTAAGAACATCATCATTAACAATGTCGCATTGGAAAGCTGTGTCATATCAACCGTATTGAAACCGGCTGTGCGAGCTGTCATGGACTGGAAGAAAGCAATTTCGAGTTTTTGTAAGATCGACATGCCATCCAGTACGTTATTATATTCCAGCAGCAAAAACATTGTAGCGCCGCTAAGTATCAAAACCGCTGATACAGTGATTACAATCTTACTATGCAGTCCCGGCTTTCGCCTCAGACCCCGTTTCAGCGCCATATTTTCAATCCGCAAAATAATTACAAAACCGATACCCCCCAGAAAAATCAAACCATAAAATACTAAGTTTGTAACCAAATCGTGTTGATACCGAATCATACTATCAGGATACAGAGAAAAACCAGCGTTAGCAAATGCCGATACTGCATGGAATGCAGCGGAATAGAACGCCTTGACAAAACCGTAATCACCCATCCAATTAAGAGTCAAAATAACCGCGCCGGCAAGTTCGATGACCAGCGAGTATTTAACCACCGCCGCCAGCAACTGTCTGATTTCACCTTTATGTCCGGGGGTATAAGTATCATAAAGAAGCTGCCTGTCTCTACTGGACACTCTTCTGCCTATCAGTTGAAAAAAGAACGTGGAAAGCGTCATAATTCCCAGACCGCCAACCTGGAAAAGTATCAAAATCAGAACCTGACCGGCTGTGTTAAATGCCGAACCGGTATCGACTACAATTAATCCGGTAACACACAGAGCCGACGTGGCAGTAAAACATGCGTCTATAAACGACAGTCGCTCGCCACTCGCAAAAACCGGTAAATAAAGAAGAATACTTGCAGTCAGTATCGCAGACACATAGAGGACAATCAGCAGTCTGCCCGGACGTAGTGTACTAAAAAATGCCTTGACTTTAAAAACAATTCCCATGATTAAACTTACTACCGATCGAGATACTAAGCAAGCCGTATTAATGGGAAGGAATCAAGATTGTAATCCCTTGAGTTGCTCAACATATTTGCGCCGTACCTCCATCAAGAAGCCCTTGGCGAAATCCGAACCGTAATCCGGATAGGTCCATTCCAGGTCTTTGAATCCTCCTTCGCGATACATTAAAGTCACTTCGCCATAAATCCCATTGTTCAAGTATATACGGTGTGAGAAATTTTTGGTTGACGCCAAAATTAACTTGGAGAGCTCTAAATACCCGGGATCAATATTTGTCCTTCTTACCGGGGATTTACATCCCGGTCTGGAGAATCTAAGCTCCAGATCATTGGTGTAATGTTTTATCGAGGGCAATTCCGAGGGCTCGATCAGCTCTTCGAACGAGATGTATTTACGATACAGTTCATCCCCCATTTCCTCATTGTAATAATCGGTGTGGCCAAATTTTATCTCTTCGCTTTCGCAGTCGATTTCTCCGTATTCCGATTTCATCATATTGATCGCTTTTGCCGTGAAAAACTCGTCGGAATATATCAGCCCCATTATCAGTTTTACTCTATCCGCTCTGTATATTTCACCCATGGGTAAATGGACAGTGTTTAATACAGATTCCACAGATATATTGCCCGAAATTCTTATACCGCGTGAACTCCCTCAATTGCTCGAAGCATGCGATATGATCGAATTCAGCGACATCTTCTGAAATAGCTCCTGCAGGACAATGCTCTAAGCATTCAAAACAATCGCTGCAGCCAAAATCCAGCGGCTTATCTGATTTCAGAGGGATATCGGTTAACACCGATGCTAACCTGATAGCAGGTCCGAATTCGCGATTGACAACAAGATTGTTCCTTCCTCTCCAGCCTATCCCGGCTAATTCAGCCAATCCCTTATGAGAAACATGTGCTATCTGCCTATCCCAATCGATAATAAACGACGCCGCTACCGGAACAGACCTGTAACCCATATTATCTATCCTTCTGCTCAAACGGAAAGCTATATTATCCAACAGATCGTTGGCAGCGCGATAGTGAGTTTTATAAATATTGGTAGGCCTGTCCTCCACAGTATTTAAAACCGCCGTGGATAGCTTGACAGCTATTACTATTGCACACGGCATATTCACCGCCTGCTCCCTGATGTCCTCGGCAAACTTTTCACGCTCTCGAGAGATGTCCGCCACGCCGAACGAATCAGCCCCCAATTCCAAAGCGTATTCTTTCAGCAAACGGTAATTATGTTCGTACTCAGTCATTTTATCCTGTATTATTCATAAATTCGGTCACCGGCAGCGGAAGCCTTGCGCTTCCGGTATTTCTTTGGAATCTTCAATTACAGTCCGTAAATATTTTAAATCACTTGAGCTACCGAAGGATAAGCCTTCGGCTACGAATTACTGTTTTTGTGAACTATCCTGATTCGGAAGATAATGCGAGGATATTTTGGAGTCAAGGAATCAGTTGATATCTTAAGAATCCTTTTCAAGGCTCACTGATGTGGATTCCGCAGGAATCCTGATTTAAAGCGCTCCTCCGATTTCATCAGGGTCGCCCGATCCCAATTCTATCGGGGCGTTCGGTACCGTCCCGATATTATAGGAAACGCCACATCGAATTCCCCTCTTGAGAGGGGTGGATTCGTCCCGCGGAACGTGGGAGGAAATCGGGGTGTGTTGGTGCGTGCTGTCGGGTCGCCGTACCCGACAGCGAAGGGTGGCATGCTTAGCTCGACGCCGCAGGTGGAGAGATAAGCATGTTTTTGTCGTAGCCGAAGGCTTGTCCTTCGGGGATTATCATTATCAAGTGCTGTCGGGTCGCCGCACCCGACAGCAAAGCGCGGTAGGTCGGGTTTCGTAATTCGCCGCAGGCGAATGGAGAAACCTGACGAGCATTACCTTACGCAGCGTCAAACATCCCCGTTCGACGCCTTCGGTCAGACAGTATCTGACCTCACTCAGGTGTGCCGTGTCCCGATGAAATCGAAACGGTAATATGTTAATGCTACTTATTTCAGAAGCAGCATACGTTTAACCACCGACTGATTGTCCGAGCGCAAACGATACATATAGAATCCCGATGAAACCTGGTTACCGGATGAATCTCTTCCATCCCAGTTTACAGTATGCCTTCCCGGTTTCATTTTTTCATCAACCAGTGTAATAATCCTCTGCCCCATCAGGTTTAACACTTCCAGTTCGACCTTACCGGCTTCGGGAATCGCGAAGTCGATATTGGTTCCGGCATTGAATGGATTCGGATAATTATTGAACAATATGAATCCATACGGGATTTCCTCTGAATCATCGACCGATGTTTGTCCAACCAGAGCGTATTCTATATTGGAATAATATCCCCATTGATCGTCGGCGTCTTTGGCGCGCACCTGGTAATAATAAACGCCGTCATCCTTTCCATCGACGAAGTACGTTGTATCGGTTATATCGGATGCCAACACCTGGCTATTCAAGTAAGTATCCAGCGGAAAGAACTCATCTATATACATACCTTCGCCGTACGTCCAGCTATCGGTATCATATAGAATCCTGACCAAAAGCTGTTGACCCTCGTAATTATCGAGCGGAAACTTCGCTTCCACCCATTGGTTGTTGGTGCTGCCGGTGATGCCATTGCCGGCATTGGAGCCGTGAGGATTATAATCGGTGGTAATATTGCCGCTTAAGTTCTCAAAACTGACACCGTGATCGGTAGATACTTGAACATAAGCATAATCCCAATCCTCTTCGATATCATACCAGGTATAAAAGCTGAGTGTGTCGCCCGCATGAGCGCGAATAGGATCGATCGCCGTTGCTGTATTGTAAGCATCATTACCTATCCCGGAATAAAGACTGTATACACCCGAATACCATTTGTAATCTCTCACAATCCAGCCGTCAATGTACCATCTGTCCGTTCCGTTTTCGAATCCCTCGATCAACCTGCGGTATTCGGTTTTCTCCACAAGTTCGTAAGAAACCGCAGGATTCTGATCATCTTCATGGTTCCAGGCTACAGTGTAGTTGTTATCCTCCATCTGACCCAATGGATAAATCGTCGGAGGATTAGGAGTTAAGACCTTGTAGGGATTATCCGAAAGGTCAGACAGGATAAGCGCAAGGTCGAGATTCTCTTCATTGAGTTCAGGAATACGATAAAGGGGAGGCCAGAAACCGTCATTCTGCCAGCCGATTTCTATAACAAAGCTGAATATCTTCGGTTTCTCATCCCGTTCGCCATATTGCCAATCGGTAGCATCGCCATTGACCACATATAATGTTTCCCATCCGGTTCCGGCGGTGTAGCCGTTGACAGAAGTCATAGTATCGCCCATCGCTCTTAATAACTCTAAATCCTCAGGATATGCCCCGAATTCGTAACCATAGGAGTACAGACATAGTCCGCTGTAAGTGTGATAATTAAGAGCTGTTATGAATTCACGGTCGTTAATAAACTCCCGCAGGCACTGAGTTTCCGGCTCGGAAAATGGCGCTGTACCGCGATAAGTGGGATCATCCGGCCAGGGCGAAGATCCCTCATCATCATAGCCCCACATATACCCCCAGTTTCGATTTAAGTCCACGCCGTAAGTGTCACCGCCATTATCCCTGCGGTTTTTTCGCCACATACCCCCGCCGTTGGGATCGTTAATCCGGTTATATTCATATCCATCGGGATTTATAAGGGGAATAAAATAAAACTCCCTGTTGTCAACCAAATCCTGAATTTCGGGATCGGAGTAATAATTGTCGAGTAAGTAGCGGATATAATAAAGATTAAAAAGCAGCGAACCGGGTTCGCGGGCATGAATTAACCCGTTTATCAATACTTCCGGTTCATCCTCATCCACCATAGGATTATCGGATAGTTTCAAGTAATAAATAGGTCTGCCTTCGATAGTATAACCCATCGAATCCCTTTCAGTTATTAATTCGGGATACAATGAATGATACAAATCGAGCGAATCGTAGGCTTCCTCCATAGTGGGATAGCCGCCCATGGTTAAGGTTTCACCGTACCGGCTTCTGTAAAACTCCGATACATCCTCATGAATTATCTGATAAGTAAATCCTGTCGATTGAATTTTGCTCAAATCGATTTCATCGGCAATGATATCGACTTGCGGCTTTTCCTGATTGATATAGGCGATATCGAGATTTAATTCATACAGTTTGGAAATCTCGGTTTTATCACTTAACTCAATCCTCACCTGCTTGACAGCGAAAGAATCAGTCGCGCAATACGAAATACCCATAACCATAATAAATACTAAAAGAATCGGAAACTTTCTCATTGTACTACCCTTTCTGAGTTGTTTAATAGTCGTTATAAATATATTAAAAGATGTCCTAAAGTCAATCGCAATCAGCGATTTTAAGCCATAAAAAAAGCGGGACAGCGTCCCGCAAACAATAGCAGTGTTAAATGAAATCTCCCTTAATTTATTATTCCTCGGTTCTGAGCCAGATTATTCTCTTTGGGTACCCAGCTTAGGGTATAAGGTATCTTCTCCTTATATTTCAAGGCTAATTGACGATATGGCTCGATTTCTTTGGTTACATTTTCCTGCATATTCACCTGGTGAACCATAGTGAAACTATCGGAGTAAATCTCCAGATTCTTGTCCTTGAATAGTTGAGGATTCAAATCAACAAACTCTAATAACGCCAGCAGACTTGTGTATTCACATTCTCTGGAATCGCCACCATGAGCCGCCTTGAACGATATCCCGATGTCGGGGATCGTAAAGCTAACATAACTTGCTAACTTATCGCCGTTTTTAAGCTCTTTTTCCGGATGTCCGTAACAATAGCACTGCATATTAAAGCTCCTCTATTCTAATTTGCGTTTTTTCATTCTCACCTTCCTTCAAACGCAATGGTTATGCCCTTTGGTGGCATTTTCTCACCCGCTATATCCGCAAATGATGTCGTTCGGCGTACTATATTGAATTTCAAGGGATTACGAACACAGATGGGGCATCTGAGTAGCAGAAATTTGCGCAATTATGAAAAGAGCTTATCATTTCCTCCTAACCAATCCGTGCAGGTTTTCTTCGCTTATGCAGAATGATGCACAGTTATTCTCAGCTTTAGATGAACACACCACCTTCTATTATTTAAAGCAATCTGTGAAATTCTGAAACATCGCCCTGTACTGAAATGTTATTTTCGGCGAGGACTTTATAACTCGACTAAATTGGCGAGGATGCTATGGAGAATATACTTTCTATTGATGTGGAGGATTGGTTCCATTTGATGGAACACCCTTCCCTCCCCGGTCCGTCGGAATGGGGGAAACTGCCTTCACGGGTCGAAGCCAACTTTGCGGATCTGTTAGGGATTCTGCATGATCATAACATCACAGGAACCTGTTTTTTCCTGGGATGGATAGCCAGGAAATTCCCACATTTAGTGAAAATGGCGAGTAAAGCGGGATTCGAAATAGCCTCCCATGGTATGTATCATCGTCCCGTTTACAAACAGCTCCCGAGCGAATTCCTCGATGATGTCGCTACCAGCAGAAAAATCTGCGAAGATATTATCGGGATTGCGGTTACAGGATACAGAGCGCCGGCTTTTTCAATCACCGAACGCACTCCCTGGGCATTTGAGAAATTAATCGAAGCAGGATACGGATTCGACACTTCGATTTTCCCGGCTAAGCGTGATTATGGAGGATTCTATGTAGAAACCTTATCCCCCTTTATACAACAGACTAAATCCGGCTCTATAATGGAGTTTCCAATATCAATCACCAAAATTCTTAACAGACCGTTTTGTTTCTTCGGAGGAGGTTATTTTCGACTTTTCCCTTACCCCCTAATAAGAAAGATGGCGTTAAAAGTTCTCAACGAGAACCGCCCCTTAATATTTTACATCCATCCCCGGGATATCGATCCCGAACAACCGCGGTACAATTTGGGGACGTTCCGCAATTTCAAATCGTATGTTAACCTAAAATCCACCGAGCGAAAGCTTAGAAGGTTTCTAAATGATTTCCGTTTTACCAGTTATAGAGAATGGTATAAGAATAATAAAGAAAGGTTTATAAATGATGAAGAGCGCTCAGAAAGCCGATAGATTCTTTCATTCATACGCCGAAGGTTTTGATAGCATCTACGGTAATGACAGAAATTTATTTAATCTCTTCGTTAACAAGCTCTTACGTTCCTCAATCCGAAAACGTTTTCAAGCAACCATTGAG
>WJIR01000310.1 GCA_014730175.1 Candidatus Zixiibacteriota bacterium | reverse complement strand
GGACACGTTTAAGGATTATATCACCCTTTCTAATAAAGAAGATCAGACCGAAGGTTATTCTGACGCGTATTCTTTTATTCTCGGGGGTGATTTCCCCTTGACCGAGTTTGAGTTGAGCTGTTCGTACTATATAAGTGACCGCGGTTTGTACGGATTATATGGAGGAATAGGTGCCGGACTGTTTGTCGATTGGGACGGATTCGATTTTCAATTCGCTTACGGAAATCCCATCTATGCTGCCGGGGGCGGAGATGTCCTTCTTCCGTCGTACAAGAGTTGGGTAGCTTATAAGATAACTCCCCACGTCGGGTATAAATTGGTTTTATTCGGGATTTCGATCGATGCACAGGTAGGGTATACATTTTCGAGCTGGTACCATTTCAACGGATTTACCTGGACCGGAAGCATAGGCTATTCATTTGGAGGAAAGTGATATGCGGAAAATGTGGATCTATATAATAAGTGGACTTATTCTCTCTTTATGGTTTTCGGGTTGTGATACCGAGATCTTGAACCGCCACGATGCGCCTCTACTCCTTCTCGATATCTCCGATTGGGAAGAAGAGGGAGAATGGGATTATATCGAAGATGTAGGAATACAGAAAGTTGATGGTTCCTGGACGACGATAGCGGACAAACTCGATCTGGTCAGTACAGAGTCGGAAAACAGCAGGACAGGATACACCTTTGAGCTGGAAGAAGGAGAATCGTATAAACAGATTTCTTTTATCCAGCCGGATGAGACAACCGATTCCACGATAGAGATCGATATCAACAAAGCCGAAGCGGGGATGGTCTACATCGTGCGCTGGTAACTCGGAGTTTTATCTAGCAAGCAATCTCGGTAACCTTACTATAAACACACTTGACAGAAATATGCTTATCGACCATAATAAGGTCAACACTTAATAAGGTTGATTGTGCTTATGCCTAATATAACGTTTCATGTAGACGAAGAGATTATTAAAA
Organism: Candidatus Zixiibacteriota bacterium; assembly: GCA_014730175.1. Lineage (GTDB taxonomy): Bacteria > Zixibacteria > MSB-5A5 > UM-FILTER-46-8 > UM-FILTER-46-8 > WJIR01. The sequence continues at coordinate 1,623 of WJIR01000310.1, read as the reverse complement.
AAGCGAAAAAGATTGCTGTTGATAAAGATACGACGGTCACGGCAATGCTGAGAGAATACCTGCATTCCGTTGTTGAAAAAGCTGAAATCGAGAAGAAATCCTTCATCCGAGATGTAGAGCGTTCCTTTTCCTCTCTCCAGCGGGATATGGGAAATCGAAAATGGACCAGGGACGAGCTCCATGAACGGCATGAGATTCATTGATACAAATATCCTGGTATATGCATATGACAGCAGTGATCCAAAAAAGCAGACGATTTCTCAGGAACTCATTAAGACCAACATGAGAGAAGAAACGGGCTGTATCTCAGCGCAAGTCTTAGGTGAGTTCTTTGTTGTGGTTACGAGAAAGATAAAAAATCCCTTTACAATTGAAGAAGCGTTACATTTGCTGAAATTATTCACTTTTTTTCGGGTTGCTGCAGTAGATGATTTACTAGTGGAGCGTGCAATCGGGACAATGCGGGAATACGATATCTCATATTGGGATGCGCTCATTATCTCCGCGGCAGAATTTATGAAGTGTTCGACTATCATCACGGAAGATTTAAATCACAAGCAGGCGTACAACGGAGTGGAAGCGGTCAATCCTTTCATGTAGATTTATCTTCCAGGATTTTCCGGGCTTGGGTGTAGCCGATCTTCACCGCCTCTTCACCCCTCCAGAACTCCCACAGCTTTATTTCCGACATATCCAGTGTTATAATCAGGTCCGGCTTTGCCTGCTCTATTTCAGCCTGGGCAACTTGAGCGGTATAGATCTCGAAGAGGTGAGAGAACAGATACGTCATTCCCGGGGTCTCTTCCTTATCGGCTGTATCTCCGGTAAAAAACTCCTTGACCCGTTCAATAAAATCCGGTTCCCCCCACTCGCCGGATTCAGTCCGCTGAATCGGTTCCTGAGACCACGAAAAATCGAGTCGGGGACCGGGGATGATGTTTACTCCAATGAGTTTCTTCGGTTTGAACTGCCGCAGCACCCGTAAAGGAAGGTTTTGGCGCAGTCCCCCGTCAACGAGGTAGGCATTGTTTGCTACCACCGGCTTGAATATTCCGGGGATGGAAATACTTGCCCTGATAGCATCGACTAAAAGACCGCTGTCGAAGTGAAACCCTTTACCCGTCTTCAAATCCACCGCCGCGGCGATGAATGGGATTTCCAGGTCTTCAATCATCACATCACCTACGATGTTTCTAATGAACTTCTCTATACGGTCGCCGGCGACAATACTCCCCCTGGCCCAGGTAATATCGAGGAGCTTCCTGAACTCATCCTGATCAATTCCCCTCACGATGTCTTCCATCTCTGCAACCGAGATACCGGCCGCGTACATACCGCCGATGAGGGCTCCGGCGCTTGTCCCTGCAATGTATTTCGGCCGGACCTTCTGCTCCTCCATCGCTTTGAGTGCTCCGATATGTCCCAGCCCTTGGGCCGCACCGCCGCTCAATCCTAGAGCTATGTCTTCATTTCTCTTGCGTTTAAACATACCACCGCCCGGAAACCGAAGTTATAGGTGAAGTTTTCCCTTCCGGGAAACCACCAGAAAATAAGTGGAGTTTGCAAAGCAAACTCCTTGATAAAAGGATTCTTAGAATCCTTTTATAGTGGTTCAACACTCTG
>WJIR01000027.1 GCA_014730175.1 Candidatus Zixiibacteriota bacterium | reverse complement strand
TCCCCATCTCCCATTTCCCGATCACATCGGGAGGAGAAGGGGTCAGGGGATGAGGGAGTTTATCGTGGCGGCAGGTTGCCGCGCGCGAAATTCACTTTGTTGTCGGGGGGGGACACCCGACAGCACCCCGTAACCTACCGTCCTTGGAGGGACGCGCTTTATCGCGTCCCCTGGTCACGACGGAGCGTCAGCCTCCAAACTCATGTCCGGTTGCTCCATCCGACTGCTGCCAAATTCCGGAACCCGACCTACGGCGCGCTGAACATGCCATCCGCCGGAGGCAAGTCTAAGGCTACAATTTTCCCCTACATCCAGCCAAACGCAAGCTGTGCGTAGTGGGAGTAGTTGGATTCGCGCCCGGGCGCACTTCCTAATTCATTACCCACATAGGCATAATCAAGCTTAACGAACTTAAAATTAAAGCCCACGCCCAAACCGGGGTAGCCCTGGTTAAATCCGAACCTGAAACTCACTATAGGCATGCGAAAATCAGCGCCCAGATGCATTTTGTTAAACAGATGATCCCCGTCCTGGTTGAACATATCATCGATATCACAAGCCAGAACCACCTCTCTCAGGAACGAATTGGTTACGAAGCCTCCGGAATAATGATAGGCTCCGCCGACACGGAAATAAACAGGAGTTTTATCGCCATCCACCGTTCCGATAAGGTCGATTATCGACGCTCCGAGATCGATATTGGGCGTAAGTGTATAGAGTCCGCCGACATCCAATCCGAAACCGGACTTAGAACTTTCCAATGAATCTTCGACTTCCTCGAAAATATCATCGGCTTTCCCGAATTCCGACGCAAGCAGTTTAACTTCGCCTGAAACCCTTCGGCTGATATACTTCAGGTTACCGCCCACTGACAGCTTAGGCATCACCTGACGTGAATAACCGCCTGCAAAAACCATGTCATTATAAAGGTCAGCATAGCCTTTCGGTTCAAATATACCGCGATCCAATCTGACCTTCATGCTGGCGTTATTATACAATGCGAATCCCACGCCCATCGGCAATACAACCGAAAGAGCAGGCGATCCCCCAACAGCGACCCATCGATCATCGAAATCCTGCATTCCGGTAACCAGCTCGTCCCTTTCGGTCGGTGAGAGATCATCCCAGTTTTCAAAATGATCCTGGTTATCATACATGTAGTCCACCACCGTTTTGAACTCCCGATTGACGTAGAGTTGAGCATCGACGGCAACTTTTATACCTCTGATTTTCGAAAGTAAAGCCGGATTGTAAAGGAATGCATTGGCGTTCTCTCCGCTAGCCACAAAAGCATCCCCCATTCCCAGAGCATAAATATCATGTCTGAAAGGGGAGAATGTCTGTTCAGCATTAGCTGAAGCTACTATCCCGATAATCAGTATTAAGGTTAGAGTTATTGCATTTTTCATAGCTGTTCCCTCTCTATATATCCAGAACTACGGAATCTTCCCACTTGAGGCCGTCACCATCGCTGTCGGCTTGACTTTCCGGCGCGCCCCATACTTCATCATCCTTCCCCCCCTGGTTATCATTATCTCCGGGGGTGCCGATCTCCTCAATCATACCGGATTCTGTTAATCTGATCTGACGACGTACATCTCCAGGATTTCCCTCACCGCCGGTATTGACGTAATATTTTATGATTGTTTTGCGGAAGTTAATCAGTAATCCGTCGATTTCGTCAATATCGAGTTCCGAATCCATACGCTGAAGCAAACTGACAATAAGGTTTCGGCTGTTGACTAACTTGCCTTCCGCCCATAGCAAGAGTTCGTTAAAATGATGCGCGCCCATTGTGTCGGGATTTGCCGAAGGTTTAGCCATGCCGTCTCCGCCCGGATCATAGTCGAAGAAATCCTCAATGCTCTGGAATTCGTAAGTTCCATCCTCAATTGAGGAGATTTCAATGGAGAGATCATCTTCATCAATATCCCCATCACGATCGGTATCCAGGAAGCCCACCATGGCAACGACCGAAGTGGATACTAACAAGTCCACTTCAACATCGTCCGGACCAAAACTCCCGGTTGCGTTGCCTTCGTATATTTCAGTCAAATCATCGATCACGGTAAGATTGGTTTGATATAATCTGTTTTTATAAGCCAGATTTTCAGCCTGAGTCATGCCGGGTTCTGGCGAGTAGAACGGCAGATTCTCTCCCTCGTTATCGGCCACATCCAGTTCATCGATAATCACGCCGATATCAAAACCTGCGGCGAGGACGTTTGCCTTGGCATGATAATAGCGCGCATCGGCATAGGTAGGTTCCGCTTCCAATGCCTTTTCAAACTCTATCAGAGCATCGGCATACTCGCCATCTCTCATGTGTTGTTTGCCTTTTGCCATGTAGCCCTCAACTGAATCATCTCCCGCAGTCCATCCGAATATATTACAGCCGGATAAAACCAGCGAGGTACATATAAGTACCAGCATTGATGCGGGAATAAGCGCTTTCATTTTGACCATATTGTATCTCCTCTATAAGATGTTAACAACGTTTTTGTAGAAGTCACAAAATACTATCTGATGCGACCTCCGTTTGATAAATTCCTATCCTGTATTATTCATAAATTTAGTCACCGGTAGCGGAAGCCTTGTGCTTCCGGTATTTCTTTGGAATCTTCAATTACAGTCTGTAAATATTCTAATTCACTTGAGCTACCGAAAGACAAGCCTTCGGCTACGAATTAATGTTTTTTATGAATTGTCCGGGCTATAAGGTTAAATTCTCAGAATTAGCAAAGAGTATATATCCTTATTACATTTATGTCAAGAATATTAAGTAATATCCTAAGGTATTCCCGGATTTTAAATCCCGCGGATTGAGTTTATTTGGGAAGCCGGATTATGCTAATCTCTGATCGGTACGTGACGATTGAATTTCTTTTCGACTTCCTGAGAGGTTAATCGTGCGATAATAGGACGTCCATGAGGGCAAAGGTTGAATTCCTGGCAGGCGAAGAGTTTGTTAAATATCTGCTCCATTTCCTCATATTGAAGTTTCTGACCGGCTTTGATAGCGGCATGGCATGCAAAAGATGCCGCTATGGATTTAAACGGATCGTCTTTGAATTCGCCGCCCTCCTGAAAATCATCAAGGATTCTCCGTAGCGCTGATTCGGGGGCTTTGTCATCCATCTCAGCCGGGATTCCGGAGATCAATATCGAATGCCCGCCGAATTCTGAAGTTTCGAAACCAAGCCTGTTTAATACTTCGCTGTACTCATTCCAGATAGCGAACTCGCCCGGAGTAAGGTCTATCGAAATGGGGAACAGCATCTGCTGAGTTGCCCCCTTGCCGGAATCAAGATTCTCCATTGCCGCTTCGAACAAAATACGCTCATGGGCATTATGTTGATCGATAAACAGCATTGAGTTTTTGAGCGGCACAACGATGAAAGAATCCATGAATTGCCACATACGTTGTTCGGTGGATTCATGCGGTTTTTCAATGCCCGAATGGATATCAACACCGTCCTTTTCAATGTCGGATTCCCGGGATGGAGCAGTTTCGGATGACTCACCGTATTCTTTGAATCCACCCTTATATAACGATTCCTGCATATCGGTTCTTTTGCTGAAATCGTTACCTCTTTTTGCATGAATAAACTGTGTCCCGTTTCCGGAAGGTTTAGCTTCATCGGTATTCAATGACAGTTCTGTTAATACGCCTCCGGATTTTAAGGCATGTTCAACTAATCGCTTCAGTTTGGGAAAAAGCTCGGACTCGTTCTTAAACCGTATCTCGGTCTTGGCGGGATGAACATTAACATCAATATCTCTCGGTAGAATATTGAAGAAGATAGCGGTGGGAGGATAAAGATTCGGCGCTAACTTGTCGTGATAACCCGCGCGCAATGCAGCCAGTAAGGTTCGCGACATAATCGGTCTGAAATTTACGAAAAATCGGGTTTCGTTGGAGCGGGATTTAGCCATAACGGGATGTGTAATATAGCCCAGGATCGATCCCGGTTGGTTAAACATACCTTCATCGGTACCCGGTAGTGGCAGAAACTTTTCTATATCGTCGGTGCCGTAGATAGCGATTATCCGTTCATAGAGCTTTGCAGCCGGTGGGAAATTATAAAGTTCTCGACCATTATGGGAAATCTTGAAACCAACATCGAAATTGCCGACCGCATAAGAAGTTACCAGATCAGTTATCCTGCTTAACTCAGAACGAGGCGACTTCAAAAACTTTCGACGGGCAGGGGTATTATAAAAGAGATTGGAGACTATAATAGAAGTGCCGACCGGGCATCCTGTCGCCTTTAGCCCCTTTACTCTGCCTCCGTCGATTTCTATTTCCGAACCGGAATCTCTTTCTTTTACTCTGCTAATAGCTTTTACATGTGCCACCGATGCAATCGATGGCAGCGCTTCTCCTCGGAAACCGAAACTGAGTATATTGAAAAGATCGTCTGCTTTCGCCAATTTGGATGTAGCATGTCGAGTGAATGCCAGTTCCAAATCCTCGCCAAGCATACCGACTCCATCGTCATGTATGGCGATGAGCCTTAAACCGCCTTCTTCCAATTCGATACTGATGTTCTCAGCCCCGGCATCCAGCGCGTTTTCCACAAGTTCTTTGACTACCGATGCCGGACGTTCAATAACCTCGCCAGCAGCGATTTTGTTAATCAGGGTTTCATCCAAAACCTTGATTTTGGGTTTGTCACCGGTAGAGAAATGCATTGCTACAACACACCCTTCTTGAGAAGTTGATCCAATTCCACCAGAGCGTTGGCGCGATGGCTGATGCGGTTTTTCTCCTCGGATGATAACTCAGCCAGAGTTTTGTCCAAAGGTGGGTAGTAGAAGACCGGATCGTATCCGAATCCATTGGAGCCGCGTGGTTCATCTATAATATAACCCTCAACCGAACCTTCCACTGTGAGGTTTCTTCCATCTCCCAACACCAGCGCAATTACGGTTCTGAATCTTGCCTTTCGTTTTTCGAACTCAACGTCCTCCAGCAACTTAAGTAGTTTCTTGTTGTTATCCGCATAACTGCAATGTTTTCCGGCAAAACGTGCCGAATACACGCCGGGAGCGCCATCCAGGTATCCGACCTCCAAACCGGTATCATCGGCCATAGTAGGTAAACCTGAAAATCGATAGCCGGCTTTGGCTTTAAGTATGGCGTTTTCCGTCAAATCCTTGCCGGTTTCTTCCACTTCCGGCAACTCATCCTTCTTCGGAATCCTGTATTTTATACCATGCCTCTCTAAAATTGCTGATATTTCGCTGATTTTATGTTGATTATTGGTAGCTACAAAAAGCTCCATTATTACACCTGTCAACAGTTAGAGATTAATTCGACGTTCGAACGAACAGATAGTTGAGAAGTTACTCCATTTAAGTCGCCGGTACGCATGCCTCAACCGGACACACTTCTACGCAGGCAACGCAATCGTTGCACAGCTCCGGGTCAATAATGTAATTAGGATCGCCCTCGGAAATGGCGCCTTCCGGACATTCAGGGCGGCATACATCGCACATAAAACAATCATCAGTTATGACATAAGCCATAATTTTATCCGAAAAATCTCACATCGAGCGAACCTCAATATAGAAAATGTAAGTACGTTATTGATAGTTCCGATGTCAATACCTTTGTGAGATAAACAGCGTACTATGAGGTTATCGCTTTGATTGAACCGGGGGAATACTCTCGAAAGATCCATAGCCTGAGAGTTGCGGGCTGTCTCAAAATTGGAGGTAATTGCGAACAAACCGAAGCAATCCCCATCCCACTCATGAGGCGCCAAACGTCCAAGCCAGAGGCGCGTACGAATGCTGCGAACAATATTGTTTTGAATTTGCAAATGAGGATTGGCGGCTGTACTCTCAGCGCTTGTATTCCTCCACGCCTTTGACATACATATTCTCACCGCGGCAATCCTGTGCCACTATCGCGGGGAAATTCTCCACGTGGAGCTTGCGTACAGCTTCCGCGCCAAGGTCTTCATAAGCGATAACATCCGCTTTTTTGATGGAACGAGCGATTAATGCGGCAGCGCCGCCGATGGCGACCATATAAACCGCCTTGTGTTGTTTCATCGCTTCAACGACTTCCTCGCCCATCTCGCCTTTGCCAATCATGCCCTTTAATCCCGCTCCGATCATCTTAGGCGAATACGGATTCATGCGATACGATGTAGTCGGACCGGCGGAACCGATAGGTTTGCCCGGCTTTGCCGGAGTGGGACCGACGAAATATATAATCTGACCCTGTGGGTCAAACGGTAATTCTTCCCCTTTATCGATAAGTTCCACCATCCGCTTATGTGCCGCATCACGCGCTGTATAGATATCTCCTGTTATCAATACCCTATCTCCGGCGTTAAGGGATTCAACCACTTCATCGGTAAGCGGAGGAGTTATTTTTTTAGCTTCTTCACTCATTTTTCAAACCTCGCTTTATAAACTTTACGACTATATAACCGCTTCTTTATGGCGCGCAGCATGACAATTAAGATTAACCGAGACCGGGAACGATGCGATATGGCAGGGGTGCGCCTCGATGTGTACCGCCAATGCGAATGTTCTTCCGCCCAATCCCTGTGGACCGACTCCCAGGTTGTTGATCTTCTCCAACAATTCCTTCTCCAACTCGGCATAAAACGGATCAGGATGTTCACTGCCAACTTCCCGCAACAACGCCTTCTTCGCCAGAAATGCGCATTTCTCGAATGTTCCGCCGACTCCTACGCCGACGATAACCGGAGGACATGGATTCCCTCCGCTTTTCCGGCAGCGTTCAACCACGAAATCCTTTAATCCCTCAACTCCATCGGCAGGCTTCATCATCCTCACTTCGGACATATTCTCCGAACCGCCTCCTTTTGGAGCAACGGTTATCTTCAGTTTATCGCCAGGTACGATATCAACATGAATCACCCCCGGGGTATTATCGCCGGTATTTTTCCTGCGTAACGGATCCTCGACGATCGATTTACGGAGATAGCCGTCAGAATAACCCTCCCTGATACCTTCGTTGATGGCGTCGTACAGGTTTCCGTCGATGTTGACATCCTGTCCCAATTCCACGAAGGTCACCGCAAATCCGGTATCCTGGCACATAGCGGCTTCTTCGTCTTTGGCGATCTCAGCATTTTTGATAATCTGCTGAAGGATATTTTTCCCCAACGGGGATTCTTCCTGCGCTTCAAATTTCTTGAGAGCGTTTAGGACGTCATCCCCCAGATAGTAGTTGGCTTCCATACACAGTTTGCGTACGGTTTTGGTGATTTCAGATGCGTCTATATTTCTCATCAATTAAGCTCCACTGTTTTTTAAGTGAACAAATCCAGCAACGAGATTTTCCAATCCTTTGAATACGGTTTTTATTTTCCTTTCGCAATAATGACCGGCGGTTGTAATTAGGTGATTGGTTTCATCGATAATCACCTCTCCGCCGCGAGTGTTGATAGTGTTACACTCTCTTCTCTCCAAATAACTTTCGATAATCGGATCATTCCCAACGGTCAGGCTAACGGAGGACTCGGTAATATCGCTGATAGCGACGGCAAGGAAGAATGCTCCTAATCCGCTGGCGGCTATCGGCTTGCGGCGACGAAATACCTCCCGGACGAATCGGCGCAGGTCATTGTCAATCCTGATATCATCTTTCGGATGTATATCCGAACCGGATGCGATGATTGATTTATCAAAAGTCGGGATAAATAAACCGGCGATTTCCTTGCCGACTTCTCTGTCGGCAACAACAAAATCGCCGAGTGAATATCCTGCGTCCACCAACTCACTTCTCAACTCCCCGGAGAGCTCAATGGTCGGCGGAACTATATTCAAAACATGCAGATTATTGAGTTCCAGAAAATAGTATAATAGTACCACTTCCCAGATATCGTTTTTTATCCGGTTATCCTTACTTGATAATAATACCCCTATTCGCTTTGGTTTTTTGTTATTCATTGCATCTCAACATCCATAGATGCAAAATATACTCAGTTAACCGTATCAGGGGAGTAGACCGATACCTTTTTGCGGTCTTTGCCCCAGCGCTCATAGGTGACTATCCCATCTATTTTGGAATATATGGTATTATCTTTGCCGATTCCAACATTGAGTCCGGGATGAATTTTAGTTCCGCGTTGACGAACAAGTATGGACCCGGCGGTCACGTTTTGACCGGCAAACCTCTTCACACCCATTCGTTGGCCGTTCGAATCCCTGCCGTTCCGGGATGAACCAACACCTTTCTTATGTGCCATTGCTGTTCTCCTAATTTATTTCCGAATCTAAAACTGATATTATAATAACAACTATCTTGTTCCGCAAGTTTTTTTCTCGCTTAAATTTTTACTACTTTTTGATTATCGGCGGCGTAAAAAGCGAAATAAGTATGCTATCTGTCCTATATTAAATGCAGGATGGTTTAACGGGTTTAAATCAACTGAATTTCAATAGGCGCGGGGGTTAACATCCGAGCCAGAGGCGGATAAACCATCTGTGGTTGGCGGATGTTCTCGTCCGCCAACGCTTATTTTAATCGAAGTATATGATTTAGAGTGTTGGATCCTCGCGTTCTGATACGAAGACCTCCGGGGTCAACCTATTTCAGCAACTGCATCTTTTTGGTGACGGTTTCATCGGCGATTGTAAGCTTATAAAAGTAAACGCCGCTGGGACTATCCGATGCATCCCATATCACCGAATGTACTCCTGCCTCCAGATGCTCATTGACCAATTCCGCCACTTCCTGGCCGAGGAGATTGTATACGCGCAAGCTAACGCGATTACTCTCCGGTACATTAAAAGCAATTTTGGTTTCGGCATTGAACGGATTCGGATAATTCCCTACCTGGCCGAAATGCGCAGGAAGCTCGTTAAGAGCGTCGGAACGATCCCCTGAGGTCCGTGCCGTTGCTACGGTAAAGGTAAAAGAGGATGAATCACAGGGTTCCAGATCGTCATAGTTACCGCAATATGCTTTATACACATATTCACCCGGTTCCGCATTCTGGCATACACGCTGCACCAAATGCACGCTGACACACTGCTCCACATCGAGCGGTATATCGCCATACATCCGAAGTTCACGACTGTCCCCTTCGAATTCAACCACAACCCAGACATCGGTTACGATTGGATCGAAGGTTGGGTTGCAAACCGTTCCAGTATAACCGAAAGTACCCCCCGGCGGTACGATAATAGGTTCTTCATCCGGTTCCATCTCCACATCGCAGCAAATGCTGGGCGGCGGTAATATAAATTGATCAAAACCCTCCGATGGGAACAACCGACCGGACAGCTCTATACTAAATGAATCCCCCAGAGGATTGAAATTTTCATTGAAACATGCCTGTTCAGGCGTATCTTCGAAGAGCACCAATTCAATTCCATAGGAATATGAAGCGAGAAATAGCGATGATATGATTAAGATTAACGCGAGCTTTTTCATGATATCCCTTTCTGTTACAAGGTTTTAGGTGACAACCGTCCCCTAATAATAAGCTTTTGGCAGTGAAATGTCAATGCCGAAGTTGAAGTTTACGACGATAGATTCATTATCTCTCATTAACGGATACTGAACAATACCCTTGGTTACTTCTTTATCAGTTTTATCTCATCCCTGAGGTAATTAACGCCTTCTATGAGGTTTTCTTCGGGAGTAGATGGATTTAGTTCCAGAGTGCAGAGGATATCTGCGGGGAGCAGTTCGTTCAATTCAGACCAATCGATATCTCCGGAACCCGGCGGAAGATGATCTTGCGCCGCCCGGCAATCATGTAGATGAACCGCAACCAAGCGGCTCTTGTAGGCTTTTAGCCATTCAAGATAATCCCAATATCCAAGATTACTTATATTGGCTGCATGACCTGAATCGTACCAGAAACCTATATGGGGGGAATCGTATTCATCCAGTAAAACACCGACTTCATCGAAGTTGGGAATTTGCGAAATGTAATAGCGGTTTTCGATACCTATCACTACACCAAGCTTTTCTGCAACCGGAACCAGATAATCCAGGCAACGCCGGACATTATCCAGATATGGAGCCTTAATCGCCTCCCTTTTTTCGAGCAAACCGTCAAAGAAATCGGTCACGGTCTGATTCTTCTTCAATTCCTTCTTAAACGGTTTAGCGAATTCCTTTTCTTCAATCCTCAATTCACCTTCTCCGGCCTCTCCAAGGTGAAAAACCACCGGCTTGGCGTCGAATTCCGCTGCATTAACGAGAGTACGTTCGGATAACTCAACTGCCTTTTTTCTAATTTCTTTATCCTTAACCGAAAAACTGAAGAAATTACTATAATCCTTCACCTTTTCCATTTCAGGAGTAACCGGACATATATTGTGAAGACTGGAAATCCTTAAATCGAAATCCGCAATTGACCGCTTTATATCTTCGAAGACCTTTTGCTTTATATGGAAATTCAACTCCATATTGTCGAAGCCGAGTTCCACCGCCTTGGCTATCAAGTCGGTGCCGTTCTCGGACCTTTTGTAGTGCCAGCTTGTGGAGAGTGATAGTGTTCTATTCATAAGTGATTACCTTACAAATAACAAAAATTAACGAACTATATAAAATCAATGTCGGGTTATATCCCGCCTGCTGTGGGATTAAGAACCCGACCGTCTGCTTATCAGGCGTTGAAAAGGCTATACCTGCATTCCCGCTATGCCCGTATCAACGCCTTATCAAACTATAATAACCTACTCTTCTTCTTCCCTGGCTGCCTTTGCTTCGGCTATTAGCTTTTCCTGTACATCGTGCGGAACTTCTTCGTAGTGCGAAAATTCCATCTCATAAGTGCCGCGCCCCTGGGTCATCGAACGCAGAGCTGTGTTGTACTTGTAAAGTTCCGCCAATGGAAGCTGAGCTCTGATAATCTGGTATTTCCCCTCCGGTTCCATACCCATAATTTTCCCGCGCCGAGCGGAAACATCGCCCATAACATCACCGGCAAAATCGGACGGCACAGTGACCGTAACTTTATATATGGGTTCCAAAATGGTGGGATTTGCCCTTTCGACACCATTTTTGAATCCCATTGAACCGGCGATCTTAAACGCCATTTCCGATGAATCGACATCGTGATATGAACCGTCGTAACAGGTGGCTTTAACATCTACCACACGATATCCGGCAAGCTCACCGGATTCCATCGCCTCAAGAATCCCCTTCTCCACCGCAGGTACGAACTTTGAGGGAATTACTCCGCCAACGATAGCGTCGACAAATTCAAAACCGGCGCCTCTGGGTAGAGGTTCCAATTTCAACCAGCAATCGCCATACTGCCCCCGTCCACCGGACTGCCTTTTGAACTTACCTTGAGCTTCCGAGCTCTTCTTGATTGTTTCGCGGAAAGGAATCCTCGGTTTGATTAAATCAACATCGACACCGAATCTATCTTTCAATCGTTTGGTGTTTATGTCCAGATGTGTTTCGCCCTGTCCAAAAACGATAGTCTGCTTAATATCCGGATCCACTTTCATGAAGAATGTCGGGTCTTCTTCCTGAAGCTTCGCCAGTCCGCTGGCTACCTTATCCTCATCCCCTTTTTTCAGGGTTATAATTGCCATGCGATGCAGAGGATTTGGGAACTCCGGGGGCGGTATCCTCAATCTGGCTCCTTTAGCGCAGAGTGTTTCGCCGGTATGAGTATCTTTCAACTTAACCGTAGCGCCTAAATCACCGGCAATGATAGAATCAACTTCTTTGCGGTTCTTACCTTTTAGAAAATAAAGCTGATTGAGTCTTTCGGTCGTGTCGTTAGAACTATTGATTAATTCCATCCCGGAGGTAACTTTACCGGAATATACCTTAAACAAAGACAGTTCTCCCACATGGTGAACTGATATTGTCTTAAAAACATAAACCGCAGCCGGTCCCGATTCGTCCACGGGTAATTCCTGAACCTCATCTGTATCTCCCTTAAAGGCTTTGACCGCCCCTTTATCCAGTGGCGAAGGGCATGCGGAGACCAGAAAATCCAGCAGGAGGTCAATACCGATATTCTGAGTTGCCGAACCCAGCAGTATCGGGGTGATTTTCCCCGATGCGATTCCGTTTTTCAATCCCTGATTTATTTCATCCTCGGTCAATTCACCCGATTCGAAAAACTTTTCAAGGAGAGCATCATCGGATTCGGCAGCCGCTTCAATTATCTTCTCTCTTCCCGCTTCGGCGGCATCCTTCATTTCGGCAGGTATCTCCGAAGCGGTCGCTTTACCATCCTGATATGTAAAAGCCTTCATTTTCAGCAGGTCAACCACCCCCTTAAACTCCAGCGCCATACCTATCGGCAGATGGAGCGGAACCGCGCCGGTCCCGTATAATTCGGTTAGTTCGCTGATGATATTGTTGGAATCCGCATTTTCCTTGTCTAAGCGATTGATAAAAAACAGTTTTGAGCAGTTGTAATTCTCAGCCTGCTTGTATCCGATCTCAGTACCGCCTTCAATACCGCCAACAGCATTGGCAACTATAACAGCGGTATCAACTACTTTCACCCCGCCGATTAACTCGCCGATAAAATCGGAAAATCCCGGCATATCCAATATATTTATTTTCTTATTTTTCCACTCGAGATTCAAAAGCGATGAAGTGATAGATATCTTCCTTTCGATTTCATCGGGAAGGTAATCCGAAACCGTTGAGCCGCTATCGGTTGAGCCCATTCGGTTGACAGCGCCTGCATTAAACAGCAATGCTTCGGCAAGGCAGGTTTTCCCTACACTTGCGTGACCGACTAAGCCTATATTTCTTATTAGTGAACCGCTATATTCTTTCAATGATTTCTCCTTTTGATTTAATTCTCGCCTAAACCCTCATAATAAATAGATTTGGATAACCTGTCAATAAAAGAATTCGTTTGATAGGTAATTGTTCCATCGGATTGAAAAAACTAAGGTTCCGTGATTTCTCATGCGATTAAATGCACTTTATCAAGTTTAAAACGTGTATTCAATTAGCCCATATAATCCATAAAAACAACCATTCCGTGGCCGATTGCCTGTTCTTCGGGATGATCGTTAGCCAAAGGTTTGTTTTTGGGGGTTGGAAGCGCAGAGCATTTACGAGCTAAAATTTAGGATTTCAAATAAATGCCGGAAGCTCAAGCACGCCATAGGCGCGTAATCCTTCGGTTACGAGCATAATTATTCGCGGATTATCCGGATTCAAGCTCCTGTTTATCCAATTCCGGCGAATCACCAAACTATCCCAAATATAATAATAATTCCTGATTGATTTTTCGGAAAAATTAGTTATTATACTTTATCAAAGTAGTAGAATAACCTTTCTTCACAAGGAGATACGATGAAATTCCTGCATTTATTATGGTTTATCCCTTTATTACTGATTGGTTTGGTTCAGGTTAGTTCGGCGGAATACTCATTCCGGTTTTACTGTGATGAACCAGCTATGATCGGTTATCCCGATTCACTGAATGGGTATATAGCGCCATTGGTCAACACCGGCGATGACGATACATTAGCTCTTAAGCTGATACACGATTTTGAGCCGGGGTGGACCGGGTTTATTTGCATCGATGAACTGTGTTTCGGTGATACTGTTAACTGGGCGATGAACGGCGGCGATTCATCGACTGTTAAGCCGGATATAGCGCCCGGCGGGAATGTTGGCGAGGGATGGTTCAGCATAAAGATAAACTCCATCGGAAATCCTTCGGTCGCCGATACTCTGGATTTCTTCTTTGCCGCCGGATACACCACAGTGGTGGTCAATGGCGATCCCAATGACAATTATGCTGATTATTATGTTGATGCCCTTAATGAGAATGGAATTCAGTGCCATACCTGGCCGCGCTGGTACACGCCATTAACTAACGATGCTATGGATATGCTGGATATGATCTATTGGTTCACCGGCGATGCCACAACCACGCTGACAACCGAGGACTTCGCTATTTTATCGGACTATCTGGATGCGCGCAATGACTTCTTTATTTCCGGGCAGGGAATCGCTGAAGATCTGCAGGACAGCAGCTTTATGCAGGATTATCTCCGTGTAGCCTTTGACGGTGTAACAGAATCGCGGGAAGTTGATGGTATCGATGGTGATACATTATCCGATGGCTTCAGCTTCGACATCGAAGGTTCCGGCGGCGCAAATAACCAAACCGCACCGGCTTCACTATCGATAATGAACTGGTTTGCCACCCCGACTCTCATGTACAACGATAGCGGCGTAGCCGGTATCAAGTATTCCTATCACACCCATCAGATCGTTTATCTGAGTTTCGGGTTCGAAGCTATCAATGATTCGCAAACGCGCGCCGATTTGATGGAAGCCGTGAGCGAATATTTCGAGTTAGAAACCGACACTTCAACCGTGGGTATAGATGATCCGGAGGACACTCCGGAGTTACCCGAAATCCTTAGATTGGCAAAGAGTTATCCCAATCCATTCAATGCGTTGACCAATATTGAAGTGAGTGTTCCTGATCAGCAGAATGTCAATATCGCGGTTTATGATTTGAATGGCAGAATGGTGGAGCAGTTGTACGAAGGGCATATGACTGCAGGTACTCATATTCTGAAGTGGGATGCTTCGGAGGTAGCTTCCGGGATTTATCACTGTAAGATTGCCGGTAACGATACCGAGAGTCTGCAGCTTATATTGGTTAAGTAAACGCGAAATATGGCACCGCTGGCACCCGACGCCACACGATTCAGTAGCGCAGACATTCTTGTCTGCGTTAAGGTGCATTGTCGGATTTCTCCATTTGGCGATAGCCGGACGGGTGGCATGTTTAGCCCCGTCAAAGGCGGGGATAAGCATGCTGATGAATACAAAATATGCATATCTCTTCGCCTGTGGCTACGGGCTACCCGTTGGAATGGTTTCGACATTGGGTAAGTCGATAAATGCAGGACGGGTTAAAACCCGTCGTTATTAAAAATAGTGATCCTCCCCGCGTTAAAACACGGGGTCTCGTTTGAACCTTTCAGTACATGGTTTTGTCAACAGCCTGATAGGATATAATCATATCCTATTTGCCGATTCGCCGAATATACTCGTCAGTCAACGCATATTAGTACTGATATCGGGATTATTTTTTCTCTGAGGCGTACAGCCCGATAACGTTTCCATCAAGATCCGAGAACATAGCCAGTGTTCCCACATCCGGCACCGCTTGAGGGGGCATAATTGTCTTTCCGCCCGCTTGCTCAATCTTATCCAGGTAAGCCTGAGGATCGTCCACCGTTATGTAAAAGGTGACATTTGGCTCCTGACCTTCCTGAACGGGACCGATTCCGCCGCCTATGGAGTTTTCTTCCTGAGCCGATGTCATGGCGTAAGACATTTCTTCAAATATTTTGAACTCCCAACCAAAAACCTTACCATAGAAATCCTTAGCCTTTTTGTAATCGCGAGAACTTACTTCCCAATGCTGCACTGCTGGTTTCATTTTATCCTCCGTTTAGTCCACAAAATTTTAAACAATGATTTACACTTTTGTATAATTGATTTCTATTAGTAATTAAAATCTTACCAAATAGGTTCCCTTTTGACGAGAAATTTCAAAGGAGCTATGCCGATGGTTAGGCAAACATCAGCGCTGGAGCGTTGACCGGCGGCGTCAAACGGGTTTACAGGCCTCTGGCGTACCTCCCGCTGCCGGTGACGAAATCTATGGATAGTACAGGCTAAACTAAAAAGCCGAAGGGATCACCTTCGGCTTTAATCAATTTCAATTGGTATATTTATGCGCCTTCTTCGCCGTCAGCAGGAGGTGTAAATACCCTCTGCCCCATCTCGCGATCCATCATAAACAAGCCGGGACCGGAATCGCCTACCAGCTTTAGCTCCTGAACCTTCTCGTCAGCGGTTGCCTCTTCTTCCACCTGCTCATTGACAAACCAGTCCAGAAAATTAATGGCGGGATTATCGTTTTCATCCCTGGCAAGTTTCATCAAATCGTTAATGCGACCGGAGATGTAGCATTCATGATCATACGCGGCTTTGAATGCTTCCAACGGTGATTTCCACTCGGTAGGAACCTCTTTTATCGGTTGCAGTTTAACCTTGCCGCCTCGATCGTTGATGAAATCATAGAATTTCATGGCATGTATCACTTCTTCCTGGGCCTGAGCTCTCATCCAGCCGGCAAAACCACCCAAACTCTTGCCGTCGAAATCTGCAGCCATAGAAAGATATAAATAAGCGGAATGGAGTTCCGCATTTATTTGATCGTTAAATGCTTTTTCTATTTTTTCGTTCATAATTTATCCTTTCCATAAACCGTGTAAGTTACAGAATTCACGCGCAGTAACGTTCTTAGCGCCAATTTTAAAAGTAGCTTCCGGACTCTGGTTCGGTTCCAGAAATTGGCGATATGCCTTTCCGTCGGCAATTAGCTCGATCCATTCTATATAGTGCTTTTCCTCCATCGGATGTTCCACGCTGCCAACTTTTACTTTATAACCGTCATCGACTTTCTCCGCTACGGGTACATGTTTTTCCTGAGCAGCATCCACGGTATTCTCCTTGAGTAGAACCATGGATTCGTTGCAGCAACTTAGATCACCTCGCGAAGCATGAACCACCTCGACTATGTTTCCGCAGGATTTGCATTCATAGATTTGTAGCCTTTCAGTCATTCGTATCTCCTTTATATATTAAAGTTAATTTATTAAGAATCTTCTGTTTGGGATTTTTTTCTTATGCTCAGATATAATTTCATCAATCCACAGGTCATTTTTAACACCTTATAATGTTAATTGGTTCCGCCAAAATCAAGAAAAACAGCACAAATAGGTGATGCCAAATGATATCTGGATTAATTCTTGTTTTTCAGTTCAATTTAATAATCCTTATGCTGAAACATTGATAATTTGATTTGACAAAACCGATAGGGAATAATTAACATACCGATTTTCATTAACTTTGTAACCAACGGAAATCCTTGCTCGAGAATATTCCATATATAGGCGAGATATTCGCTTTTACAACCGCAGTGTTCTGGGGTTTGGCGGTTATTCTGTTTAAAAAATCCGGTGAAACCATCCATCCGGTTGCTCTAAATATATTTAAGGGTTCGTTGTCCTTTATTCTTATAATACCAGTGATGCTAATCATGGGAAACGAGTTTTTGCGCGATGTTCCCTTCAGGATTTTGATAATCTATATAATTAGTGGGATTATTGGAATAGGCCTTGCCGATACATTTTTCTTTCTCTGCCTGAATACTCTCGGGGCGGGATTAACCGCCATTGTTGACTGCCTTTACAGCCCCTTTATCATTTCGCTTTCGGTTGTGTTTCTTGCAGAGGTTATGACAGTTTGGCAAATTGTCGGCGTTTTGATGATTATATCCGCGGTGCTTCTGGCATCCAACACAAAACGTCCTGAGCATCTTTCGCGCGAGGATTTCATCAAAGGCTTTCTCTGGGGGGCGCTGGCAATGTTATGTATCGCAGTTAGTGTGATAATTATTAAACCTTACTTAATCAATGAACCTTTACTCTGGGTTACGCAAGTTCGCACACTGGCGGGATTGGGAGCTTTGTTTATCATTCTCATGTTTTTTAAAAACAGGAAAAAGCAGCTCAAATCACTGGTGGATATACGCAATTGGAAATGGATGTTTCCAGGCTCATTTCTGGGCAATTACTTATCATTAATCCTCTGGATGGCGGCTTTCAAATATACTCAAGCCTCAACTGCCGCCGCCTTAAATCAGACAAGCAATATTTTCGTATTCGTTTTCGCCGCCCTGTTTCTCAAAGAGATGATAACCCGCGAGAAGCTGATCGGCATCATACTCGCCGTCGGAGGGGCGTCATTGATTATGTTTGCGTGAGCGCTACAAGTTCGGCTCTAATCTGGATTATTCCTGACCGACCTAATAAATCCGTAGCCGAAGGCTTGCCCTTCGATGATTATCATTATCAAATGCTGTCGGGTCGCCGTATCCGACAGCGAAGGGTGGCATGCTTAGCTCGAAGCCTAAGGCGAAGAGATAAGCATGTTTGTATCCCGATAAATCCCCTCATCCCCTGACCCCTTCTCCAACTGAATGGGAGAAGGGGAAATACGTGGATTTTTTCTAATTATAAAGATCATTATATTCTTACTTTATTCCCTCTCCCTGACGAGGGAGAGGGTGTCCCGCGAAGCGCGGGACGGGTGAGGGTGTTAATCCTTATTTCCCTCTCCCTGACGAGGGAGAGGGTGGATTCGCCGCAGGCGATTAGAAAACGTAGGGTGGGTCGCCATTGTAATAAAAAAAGTAGTAACCAATCACACACTTTAGGCAGAAGTAACCTCTTTAGTATAATCTATTTGACTCACCATTTCAGAATAAATCGAATCGGTGGGTCGAATTGTGGACATCTCGCCGGCAATGATTGGATGAGTTTTGAGCCCCCGTGTTTTAACGCGGGGAGAATCACTATTTTTAATAACGACGGGTTTTAACCCGTCCTGCATCATGCTGCCGTTTAAGATGTTACGAGGACTGAAGTCCTCGGTTATTAATAGCTGTGAAACTCCCCGGACTGAAGTCCGGGGTCTCAAATACCTTATCCTACTTTCTCATCAATCTGCCCGTCTCCCGAATAGCGGGAGAGGGTGTCCCGCGAATCGCTGGACGGGTGAGGGTGTTATAATGCAGGACTGGTTAGAACCCTCCTGGGACAGGCAAGCACTCCTGAGGCACGTAAACCTTCGGTTACGACTTAATATTTTCTGTGAATTATCATGGCTAATATTCTTTGGGGATTATCCGGTATCAGAACTCCAGATCAGATGGTTCGTAATATTCCCCGGGATGCTGGCAGCAAGGGCATTTCACCGGCGGTTCGGTACCCTCATGCACATAACCGCATACGCCGCATTTCCATTTGATCGGAGTGTCTCGCTTAAATACATTGCCGTTTTTCACCATCTCCAGCAGTTTTTTGTAATGATCGCGGTGATGAGCTTCCACTTTGGCGATCTGGCGAAACAGATTAGCCGCTTCTTTATGTCCTTCCTCATCAGCAACTTTGGCGAATTCGGGATACATAGTGATTGTTTCATATTGCTCGCCGTTGATCGCCTCCTCTAAATTGGCTGCGGTGTCGCCGATTCCTCCCAGAAGGTTAAACTCATCCTTGGCATGGCGACGTTCATTATCCGCAGTCTCCTCGAAAATCTTGGCAATGTAGTGATATCCTTCTTTTCGCGCTACTTGTGCGAAATAGGTATATTTGTTGCGCGCTTGCGATTCACCGGCAAATGCCGCTTTCAGATTCTCTTCTGTTTTACTCATAATTTCTCCTCAATGATGTGGTATTCATTTTTATTAGCACGTATTATTCATATATTTCATCGTAGGAAGCGGAAGCTTTGTGTTTCCGGCGTTTCAATGTGATCTTCAATTCCAAGCCGTAAATGATATACTTCAATTTAACTCCCGAAGGGCAAGCCTTCTGCTACAGATTCAAAGTATTTGTAATTATACGGATTAGATTTCGAGTTTGCAAATTCGACCAGTAATTTCATTTATATTAAATTGACATAATCAGTAATTATTCTTGTTTGTCAAGTGAAATCAATAACAAAAGAAGAACTTTTCGCGGAATTGGTATATTTGCGCATGAACCCCGAATAAACAAAACATCTTTTTTGGAATCACCAAATTATCGTCTCCATCCAATAATTATGGGAATAAATCCATAATTTTCCGAGAAAAACCAACTGAATCAACTACTCCGAAATCTTCCCCATAAATCTATCTTTTATAGCCGTAACGACTTAGTAATTTTCTTCAAAAAACTCACAGACAGGTTTGTTATTTGAGCATGATATGTTCAGAAATTAGAAAACTCAAGAATCCAAAAAAAGGGGGATATTTATGTCAAAGCGTAAGGGGGCTATAATCAGAAGTATCGTTTACTTCTTTGTCGTCATTGGAATAGTGATGATAAGCGGGTGCGGAAAACTATCGCCGGTCAGCTCTGATAACGAGGAGCAGAAGGAACCGTTTGGTGCACAGCAAGTCGAGGATAAGTGGGGACGTGTGTTTTACTGGAGTTTCGAGAATGCCGCTTATGGATGGGTTGACGAGGGCGGTGGAAACATGGAGTTTGAAGGTGACGGTTACGAAGCCGAATTCATTGTTCCCGATAATGCAGTTAGTCACTGGGAAAAGCTCTGGATGGAAGGCCAGGCGTATTATACCGAAAGCGGTATGGTCTACATATTTGAATTCGGTCCCGAAGGATTGCAGTTCAGTGAATCGGCAACTCTACTTATTGAGATTGAAGCGATTGAGGATTACGATGATGACGACGAGTTCGTTGGTGCAGAGCTCAGTTACTATAATCCGGACAAGGATGAGTGGGAAACCGTGGAATGGGATGATGACAGCGACGATGACGGTTATTATGAATTTGAAATCGATCACTTCTCGAGATACGGTATTGGTGGACGAACCATGTAAGGAGAAAGAGCACTCTCCAAAAGGGGCTAAAATGCCGGGCTGAACCCGGCATTTTTTTATTGCTTAAATCCGGTATTTCCGCACCGCGGTTTCATCGAGCGGGATTACATCCATAATCACAGTTTTCAGAAGATTCTCGACATTTATTCTTACTTCAGCCTCTCGTTTACCATCACAATAACGCGCCGTAAGCTTAGCAGCAATTTCTATCGCAGATTTGTCGTCAACGGTCTCGGCTATGGTTGTGGGACCCTCGTAATCGACCGAATGAAGGCGGGTTTCGCTTTCAGCTTTATAATCGTTTTCAAGGAAGTTATTATCGAACTCATCGCGTCCCACGATGATTTTCACTTGGTTGTATCGGAAATGCCTTCCATATTTCAAACGAATAGCGTCCTCCAACGTGAAATCCGGTTTGAATTTCATCAACTCCTTCAATCGCCGGGAATATCCGGGATCGGTTAGAAGGCAGCCGCCTGCCGGTTCGGGATATTCGGTGATTCCCAACTCCTTAGCTAACTCTATTTGCGGCTTGCGAGTACGACCCGAAAAATCTAAAAGCATTTCCCGGTCTACCATTCCCTGTTTCTCCGGTTCGGTTTCGGGAAGGATTTTCGCGGAGAGCGGACGGAGCAGAATGCCTTCGCAACCGGATTCCTTTTCCACCTGTCGCAGAGTCGGTTTCATCTGGCTCATAGGGCGCTGTCCTACCACCTCGCCGCTGATAAGAAAATCGGCATCAATCGTTTTCATCATCTCCCGGGCTTTGCGGAAGAAGAAAGCATGGCAATCTATACATGGATTGGCATTGGAGCCGAATCCAAACTTGGGATTCTTAACCACCTCAAGATAATCCGATGTTAATAATATCCGTCGTAATTCCACACCCAAGCTTTCGCAGATATCGGCAAGGTAGTCGGTTTTATGTGCCCGAGGCCCGCTGGAAAAAGGCGTTACGAAATTGACCGCTACTATTTCTATGCCCATCCTTACGGCTAAAGCCACCGCAAGTATTGAATCCAGTCCACCGGAAACTAACGCTATCGCCTTTGGTTTTTTCGTATTTTCAATCATAATAAAGATGGCAGGCATTTGAACCTGCCATTGCAAAAACAAGTCATACCACTAAGGGATTAACCTGAAAAGTGAGTAATTTATTCGCTGAAATACCAGCTTTTCGTAATCCTGAGAAGAACTAATTCTCGGACATTATTTCACTGTCGTATTCGGTCTCGAAACGGAGCTTATGCTTGGCTTCTTCCTGAGCTAATACCAGAAATATTTTTTTGACCTCCGCATCCGTGGTTCTGTCGGCGAGATCGTTATAAAGACGATAAGCCGCCTTTTCCCGCTTCATGGCGACAATCAGTATATCTTGATACGACATATTATCCTGAAGCTGCACCGGTACCGTATAATCGGCGATTTTTAGATCCTCGATCTGCGTAAGCGAAGGGACGCCTTGGGCGCCGGTGGAGATCTCCTGCAGTTTCTTCTTATGACCCAACTCTTCTTGCTCAAACTGTTTCAGCACTTCCTTAAGTGATTCGAAACGAGCTCGTTCAGCCAAATCGGCATAAAAGTCCGCAGCTTCCTGTTCACGGTTGATTGCGAATTCTAAAATGTCGTTGATATTATCCATCAGTTTCTCCTACTAATAGTATGCCGGTCAGGTGAGCGCGCCTGACCGCACATTGGATCGGTTTGTTTAATCAATCGGAAAAGTTAATGATAATTCTGCTAAAAAGCAACATGTTGTTTTGGAAATAATAGGGATTAATCATGCCTTCCGGCGTTCATATATCTATCTGCTAAAAGCTCTATTTTTTGTCCCATAATGTTATAAACCTCTAATCTCACCGAACTCTCCTGAGGCATCCGGAATATTATATCAGTCGATGGATTAAACGGATTGGGGAAGTTCCCGGAAATGTCAGGATTTGAGGGCAGTTCATTAGCATCCTCGCCCCAGGTTCCTTCCAATAACCAATTTCGGTTTGCATCGATGATGCGGCTTTCGGTGACAGTGAAATCAAAACTGGCGATATCGCAGGTTTCCCATTGATTGAAATCACCGCAATGCGCTTGATAAGTAAAGGTTCCCGGCTAAGTATTAACCGGAACCTGCTGATTTAAATGCGCATAAAGATACTGACCATCCTGAAGACTGAAATTCGGGAAGCGCCATAACTGCAGAAAACTATCACTGAATTTCATATAAACCCAAACATCCGTGGTGATGGGATCATCGGTGGGATTTCCGACTATCCCCGTAAGCCCGAAATTTCCGCCCCGGGGAACAATTACCGGATACTCATCCGGTTGCATCTCTACATCACAGCATACTCGATCCTCGGCGAGTTTCAGAAGATAGACATCTTCAGCCCCCGCGCCATAGCTTTCCGTATTTCCTGCGATTATATACCCTCCGTAATTCGTTTGCTGTGTTGAATAGGCGCGGTTATTTTGAGATCCGCCATAGGTCTTAGTCCACAGCGTGCCACCGGGCTCGGCGGAAGCATATCCGAAACACGAAATAATAGGTATACCAGAAAGTTGGATCACAGTTTTCATAAGAATCTCCAAATGTTAATTCAATTAATAAATTAGTTATCGTAACGAGGCCCCTTTGAAGTTACTACAAGGATGTCGAGTGATGGGGTAAAAATTGATATAGCCACCCTATTGAATATTATATTCATTGTCAATTTATTATTTGAATATCTAACTTCTTAAGTTCGTGAGAGATTCCATAATTTGTGAAAGGTCCGTTTAGTCGGAATAATTCATGTAAATCATTAATCGGTAGCCTAATGCTTGTCCGAATCAGGAGGCTTTACGCTCCCCGCAAGTAACAATTTTAATGCCCTCTCTATTGAGTGAACTTCAACATTTGTCATTGATGAGGAACTTTTGGAAAACTATTTACTACAAAATATAATAAGTGAAAGTCTATAATCAGTTATTTCCACCGGAATTACTTGCAAACTATTCGCAATTATATTATATTAAACTTATGGATAGATGTAACGCCACCGAGTTGTTACGGCTTAAAAATGTTAAGGTTACCAGGAGCCGTATCGCGATCTTAGATGAGATTATAGCATCGGATAATCCCGTAAATGCGATTGATTTGCACAATGGGTTGTCCGGGCAACTCACGGTCAATCTGGCAACCGTTTACAGGATGCTCAAATTATTCGTCGATGTCGGCATCCTCAGAGAAGCATTTGCCGACAATGGTACTCAGTATTTTGAGATGGCATGCGTTCACAATCCTGCGCATGCGCATTTTCAATGCAGCAAATGTAAACGGATAATCTGTCTTAGCCCGTTAACATTCGAAGATACCATACTTTTTTCGGAAGCATCTAAGATTGGAGAGATAAACGAAATTAATATAAAACTTAAAGGTATATGTCAAAAATGTAGGAGTACAGCATGAGAACTGTTATTTCAGCACTTGTATTACTGGTTTTCTTAAGTCAGGCCGCCTTTCCGGCTGATGAAGAGGTTACAAAACTTGACGTTATGGTCAGTATAACTCCACAAAAGTATTTCCTGAATCAGATTGCTTCGGAATTCGTGAACATCCATCTGATGATTCCCCCGGGAGCGAATCCCGCCACCTACGAACCGAAACCATCGCAAATGGAGGCGATAAACGATATGAAGGCTTATTTTGCGATAGGCGTTCCCTTCGATATCGCCTGGGCAGGGAAAATCGGCAGAACAAATGTCAATATGCCGGTTGTCTTTACAGACCATAAAGTGGAAAAAATGTCGATATCCGATGAGACTATAGTTAAAACCGTGATGGGGGGAAAGGATTTGGATCCGACACTTGATCCCCATATCTGGTTGTCTCCGAGATTGGTTAAAAAGCAGATGGAAAACTACCTGCGCGCCATGAAAATTATCTATAACAGCCAGCAGGAGTTGTTTACACAGAGATACCAGGAATTTTTGAAGGAATTGCATGAATTGGATGTTGAGATAAAACTGATGTTCAAGGAAAGCGGTTTATCGCGTCGTTTTATGACTTATCATCCGTCCTGGAGTTACTTCGCCAGGGACTATGATCTTATCCAGGTAGCGATCGAGCAAAACGGCAAAGAGCCGAGCCCCGCAAGGATGAAGGAGTTAATCGATTATGCTAAGGAGCACGATATCAATACTATTTTCGTGGAACCGCAATTCTCGACGAAGAAAGCCGAAGCTATTGCCGAGGCGATCGGGGCAAAAATCGTAGTTCTCGATCCTCTGGCTGAAAATTGGAAGGATAACCTTTTGTCTGTCGCAACCAAAATCAAGGAATCGATGAAATAAAATGAGTTATGCATTTGAGATGCGGGATGTTTGTTTCAGCTATAATAGCGTTCCGGTGCTGGAAGGAATCAGTTTCGAATTACCGGAAAAGGAGTATCTGGCGATTATAGGCCCCAATGGCGGCGGTAAAACCACGTTGGCGAAGTTAATGTTGGGACTGATGGAACCGGATAAAGGCGAAGTAAAGGTATTCGGTAAACCGCCGCTGGAGTTTAAAACCCGTATCGGCTATGTACCACAGTATATCGATATGGGGAAAGGATTCCCTATCTCGGTGTATGATGTGGTTATGATGGGTAGGTTGGGACGTATGAACCGTCTCAAAGGACCGTCCGAAGAAGATAAGGCGGTTGTGGATGGCAAGCTGGAGCTGTTAGGGCTTCAAGACTGCCGTAAAAGCAAAATGGGTGAGTTGTCCGGCGGGCAGAGGCAACGGGTGCTGATTGCGCGCGCTCTCGCTGTGGAGCCGGATATACTGATTTTGGATGAACCGACCTCTGGCGCCGATAGCCCAATGCAGGTAAAGCTATTGGACGTATTGGGAGAATTGAATGATACAATGACGATAGTGCTGGTGACCCATGATTTCAGCGTAATCTCCAAGAATGTTACCAGCGTAGCCTGTGTTAATCGCACGATGCATTTACATAAATCCCCGGAGATTACCAAGGATATGCTTGATGTGGCATACGGCAAGGGTATGGATGGACAATGTCCGGTGGAGTTGATAGCTCACGGAATACCGCACAGGGTATTCCCCGAGCATGAGAACAAGGAAAGCGATGCTTGAGGTACTGCAACTCCAGTTTTTTCAGCATGCGCTTATCGCGGGT
The DNA here is from genome assembly GCA_014730175.1 of Candidatus Zixiibacteriota bacterium. GTDB lineage: Bacteria > Zixibacteria > MSB-5A5 > UM-FILTER-46-8 > UM-FILTER-46-8 > WJIR01. The sequence continues at coordinate 13,919 of WJIR01000027.1, read as the reverse complement.
ATCTTTGTCAGCATTGCCTGCGGGATAATCGGACCTCTGGTAGTTATTAACCGGATGACATTCATCAGCGGCGGGATAGCTCATGCCGCTTACGGCGGTATTGGATTGGCGTTCTTTCTTGGCATTTCCCCGATTTTGGGCGCAATCGGTTTTACCCTGGTGATCGCATTCGTACTTGCTGCTATATCGATCAAAAGAAAAGAACGGACAGATACCTTTATAGGCGTGATCTGGGCTGTGGGAATGGCGTTCGGAGTGATACTGATCGACCTATCGCCGGGGTATAATATGGATTTGATGAGTTTCCTGTTCGGGAGTATCCTGGTAATTCCCACTTCGGATTTGTACATCATGCTGGTGCTTGATATCCTGATATTGCTGTTTATCGGGTTTAACTATCGGGAGCTTCTGGCGATGTCATACGATGACGAATTTGCAACCACCATGGGAGTGCCGGTTAATGTACTTTATTTTATTCTTATTGCATTGATCGCGCTTACTGTGATAGTGACCATCCGCCTTGTTGGATTAATATTAGTGATCGCATTGCTGACCATCCCTCCGTACATCTCCGAATATTACTCTCGTTCACTCATCAAAATGATGGGACTTTCAATAGTTTTTAATCTCATCTTTATTGTAGCCGGACTATATTTCGCTTACGCACTGGATATAACTTCCGGTGCTACCATCATTGCCACGGCATCGGTGGGATTCTTCCTCAACTTCTTCTGGAACTGGGCAAGGCAACGGATTTAGCCTTGATTATGAATACTCCAGGTTAGACTTTCGAGTCTATCCATTCGTTCAGTTGATTAAGCGGAAGTACTCCGACATGGACATCTTGCGGTCTGCCGTTTTTGAATGCGACAATAGTCGGTACACTGCGGATTTGATACAAACGGGCAACCTCGGAATCCCTATCTATATTTAGTTTCGCGAACTTCAATTTACCCCGATATTGAGGAGCGACTTCCCTGAGCAATCCGCTCATTACTTTACAGGGACTGCAGGTTGATGACCAGAAATCAACGATTACCGGAATTTCCGAACAACGTACTTCTTCCTCGAACGTTTCTTCAGTAACTTCAATTATATCCTTCGGTTTCGAATCCGAATCGCCGAAAAGCTTTTTGAATATTCCCATGTGATGCTATCCCGATAGTGTATAATTAGCTTTGCTCTTGTTCCTTCTTCTGCAAGTTAAGTATTGGCCGGATTATATCCTCAAAAACATTCGCAGTATCGGTTTTCGGATAGTGTTCCACAAATGAGGTTCCCAGATCCGATGCTTGCACGATTTTTGCATCCATAGGAATACTCCCGAGGAACGGAACTCCCATCTCCTCAGCCATCCTTTTACCGCCGCCGGTTTTGAATATTTCGGTAACTTCGCCGCACTTGGGACAGATAAAACCGCTCATATTTTCCACCACGCCAAGGATTTTCATATTCACCTGCCTGCAGAACGATATCGATTTCCGCACATCTTCTACCGCCAAATCCTGCGGTGTGGTAACCAGGATGGCTCCATCCAGATCCGGCAGAAGCTGCGAGATAGTAAGCGGTTCATCGCCGGTGCCGGGAGGCGAATCGATAACCAGATAATCAAGCGCTCCCCACTCAACATCTCGAAGAAATTGCCTTATCAGACTGAATTTTAGGGGTCCTCGCCAGATGATTGCGTCATCGCGCCTCTGAGTTAAAAATCCCACTGACATAACATTCAGATTGTCGCCCTTTTTCACCGGATACAGGGTGTTCTCGGTGCCATCCAACGGATGTCCTTCCAGCCCCATTAGCTTGGGAATGCTTGGTCCGTGGACATCGATATCCAGCAAACCAACCTTATGTCCTTTATGTGCCAGGGAAGCGGCGATATTGACCGCAACAGTGCTTTTGCCCACGCCGCCTTTACCTGAAAGCACCATCATCTTATGCTTGACATCCGCAAGACGCTGCTGAATAAGCTGACGATCTTTGAATGTTTGCCCCATGCTGGCGCGTTTTTGTTCTGCTATCTTTTCTTCATTCGACTGATTTTTATTAGAATCTTTATCCTCAAACATATTATCACCTGTTTCTAATAGTTTAGATATGATATCACTTATTGGTAATTTAATAGCTTAATCATAATAATTGTTTCGCCATTTACAACAAAAATATTTTAATCGAATGGTTTTTCAGCTTGTAAATATGGTGAAACTGCTTATTTTAGATGAAACAACCGCTCCAGTGTATCTGTATGTCGATGAAGCCTGTGATTGTTGTTTGCTTCGATTAATCATTCCCATTATCGGGAGAACAATATGAGTGATAAGAAAAATTTATCGCGACGGAAATTCATAGGAGCGAGCGCTGCTGCTATGACCTTCCTTTATGTCCCGGGCGTCGGAAAAGTTAGGGCGTCGAATCCGTCCCTATTCACGGGTAAGGACGATTATACCGGTAGATTATGCTACAATGAGAATCCTCTGGGACCGTCACCTTTGGCTATGCAAGCCATGCGGGATTCGGTAAATATGTCTCACCGCTATCCCGACTGGTTCAACCAGGAGCTTGAGAGCAGGATTGCAGAGGAATTCGGATTAAGCGCCTCCAATATCTGTGCCGGAGCGGGAGCAACGGAGGTAATCAGGTTGATCGCAGATGCATTCCTTTCTACGGGTGATGAAATCATCACAGCCACGCCAACTTACTCTCAGATGGCGACCGAAGCTACCGGCAATGGCGCCTCGGTGGTTAATGTCCCGTTGGATAATAACCACGTTATTGATCTGAATTCGATTCACGATGCAATCGGGGCCAACACGAAAATGATTTCATTGGTTAATCCCAATAATCCGGTTGCGACGATTTTCGACAAAAATGATATGCAGGATTTCATGGATCAGCTTCCCGGAGGGATAGTAGTTGTGGTCGATGAAGCGTATCATCATTATGTGCAATCGCCTGATTACGAAAGCTGCGTTCGGTTGGTGGAGGAGGGCTATCCGGTCGTGGTAGTGCGGACGTTCTCCAAGATTTATGGTTTAGCCGGAGCCAGGATCGGATATTCGGTTGGCCGGCAGCCATTTACAGATTTAATCGCATCTTCGCAGAATTTCGGGATGATAAGCAATATCAGCCAGGCGGCTGCGATCGCCGCTCTTGACGATTCCGAACATATTTCCAACACGCTGACTCTCAATGACTCCGCCAAGCAGATCTTGATAGATGGATTCAATGATATGAACCTGGATTATATACCTTCGGAGACCAATTACATGATGTTTGACACCGGCACTAATGCATCTACTATCGCCAGCCAACTGGCTGAACGCGGTTACCAGGTTCGTACCGGATGGGGGATGCCTCAGCATATCAGGGTGTCAACCGGTACGATTGAGGAGATGAATGGTCTCATTCAGGCTCTGCGGGAAATTCTTGAACTTGGTATTGATGATGATATATGGGTTCCTGTTGAATTCGGTTTGTCTTCGGTCTATCCCAATCCATTTAACAGCAGATGCTTTATATGGTTCTCGGTACATAACCGCGATAAAGTCAAAATCACAGTTTATGATACCGCCGGACGGCGTGTTCGGTCGCTTATGAACCGGAGTCTGAATCCGGGAAGACACCGGATTGAGTGGGATGGCAGGAACTATAACGGAGAGAGGGTAGCCTCCGGAACATATATTATACGACTAACGCAGGGCGAAATGGCTGAAAGCACGAAGGTCACGCTGCTTAAATAGTTGGATTATGTATTACATTGCTTTGAAATCGAATCCCAATCCCGGTTTGCCGGTTGGGTAAAGAGTACCGTTTTTCAATATCACCGCTCCTTTCGTGGGGTCTTCGATTAAATCAAGATGCCCATCGAGGTCGGCATAGACTACATTGGATCGCGATAGCGCAAAATGCAAACCTGCGGCGATACCCAGCGCGGCTTCATCCATGCAGCCGACCATCACTTCATAACCGGCCGCTCTTGCCACCGAATTAATTCGCATCGCTTCGTTTATACCACCGGCTTTCATCAGTTTTACATTCACCATATCAACCAGGTCACGTTTAGCCAGCCGGAATGCATCTCTCAGGCTCATCAAACTCTCGTCAGCCATTACCGGAATGTGCACTTCTCTGGATATTTTGCCTAAAAGGTCATATTGATCTTTGGGAACCGGTTGCTCCAGAATCTCAACATTCGCCGATCGGGTTTCTTCTACGAACCTGATTGATTCCCCCACCGAATACCCCTGGTTGGCGTCAAAACGGATACCAATATTCTTTCCGACCGCTTCCCTCACCTTGAGGACTCTTTCAATATCCTCTTCAACCATATTCCCCCCTTTTATCTTCAGTATTTTGAAGCCTTCCGCCGCTAAATGCTTTGCCCTCGTGACCGTTTCTTCGACCGGACCTATACCGATAGTAACACTGGTTTTTATCCGTTCCCGGTAACCACCTAATAACTTATAGAGTGGAATTCCAGCGGTCTTTCCCATTGTGTCGTGCAATGCAATGTCAATTAATGCGAGGGAGGAAGGACGATCAGCGAGTTCCGATTTTATTTTATCCAGCAGGAAGGCGATTCTTAATGGATCCGAACCCTTTAGCGCCGGCTCAACAACATCGATACAGTCCTTCGCTACGCCGAGAGCCGTCTCACCGGTGACCGCAAAGTCAGGCGCGGCGCAGCCGTATCCAATCACGCCCTTGTTAGTTTCAATTCTTACGAATATGTTTTCTGTGGAATTAATCGTCTCGTAAGCTATGGTATACGGATGGGCGAGGGGAAGTTTTACCTGCCAGCATTCAATGCGCGTGATTTTCATAATTCCATCCCGCGAAAACTAAACTGACCGTTTTTTGCTGATTAGCTTCAATAACTTTACCAGTTTATCGGCGCCTTCGAGTAACACATCCAAAGTTGGCAATCCGACCGCCATTTCAATCGCATCGCAGATGAACGGTATCTGCTTGATGTCGAGTTTTTCGTGATTAATGGTGATAGCGATAACCGGTTTGCCGGAGATTATCTCAATCGCTTTTATCTGGTCGGATAACGGGTGAATACAAAATCCGGGAAAACCGTCATAATCAATACGTGCAGGGGCATGCTGGAGTATAATCGCATCCGGTCTTCCCGCTGCAAGCAGCTCGAATCCCCCGGGGTACGCCGGATTCAATAAACTTCCCTGACCTTCGATTATGATATAATCCGGTTTGGTGTCCATCCACGCTGACCAGACTGCATGCTCGATTTCGCCCGATACGAAATCGTTGATAATCGAATCCAGAACTATGCAGTGTTGTGCTCCTTGCAGCCATGCGGTTTGCCCTGTGCCGATCATTTCGGCTTTTTCACCCACTTCCAGCAGGGCATTAGTCAGGATTCGGGCGGTGGTTCGTTTTCCCACGGCGGAGTCAGTTCCCAAAACAGCCACTTTGAGCGCTTTGACTTCATCAATCTTGCCTGAGAAAAAGTGAAGTTGATCAATCGGTTTAGGTTTTCGAATATCCCGTATGTTCACGTGATGTTCCGATGCTAATCCGGAGATCTCTCGATCCTCGGAAAGATAGTCATGCAATCCGCAATCGATATTGAGACCGAGAGTAATAGCTTCTTTGATATCCTCACGCGCTCCGGAACTAAGCCTACCTCCGTCCGGGGCTAATCCCACGACCAAATGAGTTGCTATAATTCCTGCCGATTTTGCTTTATTAAATGCCTGCTCGATTCTATCGAATACAGGAATGCCTTTGTTCTTTCCGTCCAAAATCATACCTGCATCCTTACCCGCATAACGCGAATCGATAATTGAAAGAATATTATACCGTTGGGTATATCTCACCAGACCATGGGCGGTTTTTCCGTTCGGTGTGTTAAATGCCCCCTCACAGTATACGATAGCTTTCCCCTCTGCTGCCTTATTCATGATTTCCTTCCGGTCAAGACCGCAACATATCTATCTTTGGTTAAAGATTCTTTTTGATGCTGGTCGATAAGGGCGATCAAACCAGCCGTGGAAGCCGGAAGAACGCTCATTCCTTCTTTCTCTCTGATCATTCGCGAGAATGACATCATATTCCTGTCAGTGGAATCAGTAGCCCAGCCTCGCGACTCCCTCACCGCGGTAAGTGCAAGGTCTCCGTCGATTGAATGCCAGTTAATGAGTGGTTCATTGATATCCGTTTCCCGAATTTTCTCCGGTTTTAAATCGATGCAGTTCGCCAGATTATGAACATAAGCCTGCACAATCGGGTTTTTTCTGTAAGATGAACCCGCCACCAGTCGAGGAATCCGGGATGTTTTCCCGCGCCTGTATAAGCTCAAGAAACCCCTGTATATTCCCGCCAGCGTGGTTCCGTTGGATACGGGGACGGCAAGAGAATTAGGCGCATCGCGGAGTTCATCGTATATTTCGTAAGCAATCTGACCGTATGCTGTTAATTGCAGCGCCAGGTTTTCGCCTCCGGGATTGGCGTCGTAAAGCTCCAGTTTGTTCGCATCCTCTTTGGATGTCGAAACCGCGTTTTCGTAATCGCCTGGAACACGGATTATCTCGCTACCCAAATCGGTCATCTCTTTTATCCGCTTCGTATGATAATTTTCGGGGATGTATATCAAGCATCGCAAGCCTGCCAGGGAAGCAGCCAGCGCTATCGCTACCCCGTAGTTGCCGCAGGTTGCAACGGTTATTGCTTCGAACCCACGCCGAAGTGCATCCATCGCCTGTGCAAAAGCTATGCGGTCCTTCTGAGTTCCGGTGGGATTCCCGCCTTCGAATTTTAGATATAGTTGCCGTAATCCGAATTCCCGCTCCAGATTGCGCGCTCTCCATAGGGTAGTATCGCCAACTTCCGAATCGATTATATCCTCAAAAGCTTCTAAACGCTCATCGATTGGGTAGCTTTTATCCTTCGCGATAGTATGTTGAGCCTCTATCGCTTCGGAGAACTCAATCAATTCTCCGGTAGCCCCATCTATGAGGCTGTAAGGTCTGTCAAAATTCATTGTCGATTTATCGTCGTTCGACCCTTGCGTTGACATTGGATTCCTTTGTAAGTTCTTGGTTACAATTAGCGGAAGAATATAACATACCATTGAATCCAATGACAAAGTATTTTTATGTCGGTTTAAGCGGATTTTACGAATCAATCGCTTACGAGCTGGAATTTTGTCTTGATAATTCTGCAATTCGAGCCTAAAATTCTGTATGGCTTTTATTGAATTCAAGGATTTGTCTAAGAGATATGACGGTGATGTTATCGGCATTACGGATTTTAATCTGGAGATCGAAAAGGGCGAGTTTATCATCCTGCTCGGTCCTTCAGGTTGCGGGAAGTCCACGTTGCTAAGGCTGGTTGCAGGCCTGGAGCAACCGACTACCGGCAGAATCGTAATCGATAACGCAACCATGAACAATATGGAGCCCAAGAATCGAGACGTCGCTATGGTGTTCCAGGAATATGCGCTTTATCCGCACCTGACCGTTCGGGATAATCTGGCGTTTCCGCTTAAGATGAAAAAGGTACGCAAGGATAGAATTGAAGAAGCTGTCGCAGAAACCGCATCATTAGTGGACTTAACGGATTTGCTTCAGCGTAAACCGAAACAACTCTCCGGCGGGCAGCGGCAGCGGGTAGCGTTGGGTCGAGCGCTGATACGGCAACCGAAAGTCTTCCTTTTTGATGAACCGTTATCCAATTTGGATTTTAATCTACGGGTTAACCTGCGGCGGGAGATCACTGAACTGCACAAGAAGACCGGTATTACCACCATTTATGTAACCCATGACCAGCAGGAGGCTTTAGCGCTTGGGGATAGGATTGGCATTCTGAATAAGGGAAGACTCATTCAATGCGACATACCGGAAAAATTATTCTCCCGCCCTAAAAACCTCTTTGTAGCGACTTTTATCGGGAATCCTCGGATAAATATTATCAATGGCAGGATAGAGCGGGATAAACGATTGTTTCTAAGCGAAGGGGTCGATGGAATCTCGATTCGGGGATTGGAGGAGCGGTATGCGGATAAGCCCTGCTTGGTGGGGATAAGGGCTCATCAGATGGAAATCGGGGAAGTCGCCAAAGAACAAAATGGGGACATAATCGTCATTACAGCGGTCGTACAAAGAGTCGAGAATCAGGGAGATTACTACCTGATTGATTGTCTGTGGAATGAGCAGATAATCGTGGTCAAAACTTCCAATAAAGATACTTCCTCTATTGGTCGTTCCTGCAAACTGAGTTTTAAGGTCTCGGATCTTCTGATTTTCGATCCCGAGACCGGCGGGCGGATATTCCCGTAGGTAATTTACTGAAATTTATGGTTTTAAATCATTTGCATTACACCTCTTAATTTAATAAATTTGCCGTTTATTCATTTACTATAATCAGGAAAATAGCTTGAAAGTCAGCAAAGCTGAAATAAGAAGATTAGTATCAAATGTATCCGGCAAGAAGATAATGGTTTTGGGCGATGTGATGCTGGACTGCTACTTGTGGGGTGAAGTATCCCGTATCAGCCCGGAAGCTCCGGTGCCGGTGGTCGCCGTAAAAAGAGAGACTTATACTCTGGGCGGAGCCGGCAATGTTGCCAAGAACCTCGCAGATCTCGGAGCACACCCTATTTTGGTGGGCGCAAGGGGAGAGGATGAGAACGGCAAATGGTTGTTACGGATTTTAAAAGAGAATAAAATAGATGCCCGTGGTGTTAAACCAGAGGAAGGCCGCAATACTACCATGAAAACCAGGATCGTCGCTCATAGCCAGCAGGTCGTGCGTGCCGATCTTGAAGACGAAAGTGAGATTTCCGAGGAACTGCAGGACAAAATTATCAGATTTATTAAGCGTAATACCAAGGATGTGCAGGGACTGATAATCTCGGATTATGGAAAAGGCGTTATCAGCCAGAAGCTGATTACCGAAATTATTGATCTGATGAACCGACGCGGCATATTTATCGCGGTAGATCCGAAAGAATCTAATTTCATGAATTATCAGCGCGTGTCGGTAATTACGCCTAATCATCATGAAGCCGGAATCGCTCTCCGCAAGAAGATTGTCGATGAGGACAGCTTGCATCAAGTCGGTTTCGGATTGGTTGACCTCCTTGAAGCACGTGCGGTTTTAATAACACGCGGCGAAAAAGGCATGTCGCTGTTCCAGCCGGATTCGAAAGTAACTCATATTCCCACGGTAGCGCGTCAGGTGTACGATGTCACCGGCGCCGGAGATACGGTGATTGCTACACTGGTTGCTATGAAATCGGCTGGAGCGACCATTCGAAAGTCAGCTTATATCGCCAACCTCGCCGCAGGCATTGTGGTAGGAGAGATCGGCACCTCAACTATCACAGTTGATAAGATGCTCCATGCTCTGAAAAACGGAATACGAGCCGGCGCAGGATCAGCCATACCGCCGAAGTTTAAGATATAATGGTTATTTCGCTCAGGAAATTCCTCCTGCTCCGAGAGGAGTTCAACAAGAAGGGCAAGAAGGTTGTTTTTACGAATGGCTGTTTCGACATAATCCATCTGGGACATCTGCGGTATTTAAGCAGAGCGAAAGAACTGGGCGATATCTTAACAGTTGCGGTAAATACCGATTCGTCAATTAGGAAATTTAAGGAACGGAATCGCCCGATAGTCGGCGAAAAGGAACGCGCCGGACTGGTCGATGGTTTAAAACCGGTTGATTATGTGATATTGTTCAAAGAGGAAACGCCGAAGAAGATTATAGAGAAAATAAAGCCGGATGTACTGGTGAAAGGCGCCGATTACAAAATCAATCAAATAGTTGGCGCAGACTTTGTGAAAAGTATAGGTGGAGATGTAAAACGGATAAAAATGACACCCGGTGTTTCAACCACTGAGATTATTGAAAAAATCAAAAAATTGGATTAATAGTCAGAAAATAAACGAACTTTATAAGGTAGTATGCGTTTAAAAAAATTAAAGCTTAGGAAAATCAGAGAATACTCAAACTTATCATTCCCAGAGCGGAAGAGGTCATATCGCGAACAGCAAAAGATTGTTAAAAATAGCACCAACTTACTATTTATGAGCGATATGATTTATTTATCCCTGTTTCGCATTAAAATCCCATCCTTTATTAACTTTGGGGGAAATATATGCTGAAAAAACTCTTTTACCTTTTTGTTATGGTGGGGCTTTCGGCATTGATACTCACCAACTGCTCCGAAGACACCACCAACTTCATCCCCGAGATATACTCTCCTGTCTATCCTGACACGCTGTATAGAAATACCGGCACATTTTATATTGAAATCAGTGCGATGGATCCTCAGGGATTGCAGGATATAGCGGTGGTTGAATATCGATTAGAACATCCCGGCACCGGAGAGATGAGCCAGTGGTCGAGTTTATTCGATACCGGAAGCGGCGGCGACGAAGCCGCGGGTGACGGACGTTATTCCAAATTGGTCACAGGATTTGACCACAGCGATTCCACCGGTCAATATATAATCAGGTTCGTTGCCTACGATGTGGATAATCATCGGTCTAATGAGATCGAAGTGACTTTCAACGTTTCTGCCAATAATGTACCTCAAATAAGTGATCCAAAGCTACTTGACATGTATTACGAGGAAACCGATACGGTTTACCAAGATCTACTGGATAGCATTTATGTTACAGTGGATGTTGAGGAACCGGACGGGTATGGCGAGATAGCGAACGTTTGGTTTGAAATTTATCGACCGGACGGCTCCAGCAATGACTATGATTATATCATGTTCGATGATGGCATTACAAATGGTGATACAACCGAAGCCGACGGCATCTTCACAACGAAGATATCATCTGTGGAGCTGGATGTTTTCTCGGGCAATTTCGCTCTAAAGTTCAAGGCTGAGGATATTCGCGGAGCTCCTTCGCAAACCATTACCAAATATGTCTTCGTGGGCGTTCTGAACAATGAACCACCTGTTCTGGCGAATGTGACCGGACCTGACACCTTGAGCGCCAGTTCGGAGGATACTGCTCTGTTTACAGTGGAGGTATCCGATCCACAGGGAGCAGGCAACATAGATTCGGTATGGTTTCAATCTTACCGCCCTGACGGCTCGTCAAATGAGAACCACTTCTACCTGAATGACGATGGTGAGTATGGCGATGAAACCTCAGGAGATGGAGTATATACAATCGGCATCACTTCTTATGGCGCTGATCCGTTGGGGCAGTGGCGATTTGAATTCTGGGCAAGGGATATCCATGGGTCGCTATCCGATTCACTTGATAAATATGTTCAAATTGTGGAGTAACGGGATTATGATTGGACGAATAGTTTTCACATTGGCATTAAGTTTACTGATCGCATCTCCAATTTATGCATATATGAATTTCGAACTCTCTGATAGTTCCTACAACCTTCCGGCGAACAGCGTTATTGATTTGCTGCATGACGGAAGCGCGATCTGGATCGCTTCGTCAGGGGGAGTCGGTAAAAGCGTGGATGGAGGTCTCACCTGGGTGAAATACGGCACCGATGACAGCCTCGGTTCGGAGTCGTCCTCCGGTTTGGCTGTAACTCCGGATTTCGTCTGGGCGGCGACATCGACTTCGGAAGTGCAGGAAGGCGAATCGATACCTATCGGTACCGGACTAAGCAAAACATCGGACTCCGGCGCCAACTGGTCACTTTACACTCCTAACCAGGCAAGTTATTATGGAAAGATAGCCTATGATCTGGCGATTAGCGACAGCACCGTCTGGGCGGCATGTTTCTACGGGGGTTTGATCCGTAACTTCCAGAGTGATTCCACTTTTTACAATGTTTTTCCGGATTCATCGACCAGAGCGCATTTCGACTCAACAGCACAGGAGAATCCGAACTCGGGTGGATTTGCCACCACCTTGGGCGGTCGTTTCTTTTCGGTGAAAGCCGATACCTCCCACGCCGACACGACCGTGATATTCGGGGGTTCCGCTGCAGGTGTTTATCGATTCATATTCACAGCCTATGATACCATACCGGATACGGTTTACCAGGCTACCTATGGGGATCCGCTGCTGAATGTGGAGCAATGGCTTCCGGGTAATTTCGTGATATCTTTGGGAGTTCAATATCTTGATGATCGTTCGGTGATATGGGCGGGTTGCAAACCAGCATCTGCAGGAGGCGGTATTGCAATATCACGCAGCGACGATAACGGACTGACCTGGGAAACCAGTGAAGCGTCCTACGGATTCGAATGCTGGAATTTCGCATTCGATGATACTATCGTTTACGCCGCTACATCAGACGGATTAATACGCAGCTTCGATCACGGCAAGAGCTGGAATAATATGCGACCAACCGGCGGTTATGTTGATTCGAATAACAACCACCTGTACCTTTCGGATACATTTTATGCGGTAGCCATCGTGGGCGATACGATCTGGGCTGGAGGACCCGGCGGAGTTATTCGAAGTATCGATGATGGTTTAACCTGGCGAGTTTTTCGCTCTTATCCCGGTGGAGATGAAGGAGCTGAATACAGCGAAGCCGGAGATTCTTATGCATATCCGGTGCCTTTCCGCCCGCGGGAGGGAGCAAGTTTCGTTCGTATTCATTATCGTTCTCCGGCAACAACCAAAGCCACGATTAAGATATACGATTTCGGATTGAATCTGGTTAAGACGGTATCTGAGAATAAGTCGGTTATGGGAGGAACCGAGTATGATAATGATATCTGGAATGGTAGAAACGGAGAAGGTGAGCTGGTAGCTAATGGAGTTTATTTCTATCGAATAGAGTTTGCGGATGGTACCGACTGGTGGGGCAAATTGGCGGTAGTTAAATAGCAGGTTATGGAGAAAATTAAGATGAATAAAAGTAACATCATTATATGCATGATACTGATAACGATATTCTGCGCAACTCAAAGCTGGGCTGAGGAAGAAAGCGGGGGGTACGCCGGAGCATTTCTGAACTATGACCTATCGGCGCGAGCCATGGGGATGGGCGGCGCTTTTACCGGTGTTGCCGAAGGTTCGGCTGGTATCCGTTACAATCCGGCGGGAATATGCGCCGCCAAACATCTTCATGCAGCCTTTACATATAGCAAACTGACCCTGGATCGCCGTTTGAATTACATGGAGGTACTTTTCCCATTACCACAACAGGCCGTTATAGGAATTAGCTGGATCAACGCCGGTGTCAGCGATGTTAAGATGCGGGATACCAACGGCAATGTGGTCGGTGATCTGGAGAATAATCAAAATTCCTTTAACCTTACCTTTGGCAGGCGTGTTAACAATTACGCGGCGATCGGCGTTAATATCCGATATGTTCAATTTAACTATGCTGAGCTAATGACCAACGCTATCGGGATCGATTTCGGTGCAATGGGTTATCTTTTTAATGATGATCTTACCGCCGGTTTCAAAGTCGCAAACTTCTCCTCGAAGTATAGCTGGGACACAGGAGATTTCTACCAAACGTCAGCAACATCGTATGAGGAGGACTTTCCACTCGTCTATCGCTTTGGAGCGGCGTATAGATTCTTAGAAAAGGCTATTGCATTATCCGGTGATTATGAATATGTAGATGACGCCGATAGTAAAACGCACTTCGGCGCCGAGTACTGGATGTATAAGGACGCTGAAGAAACCTATGTCGATGAATATACTGATGAAGTTAAAACCCGTCCGGTTAAGTTGAAATTCCTATCGGGAAGGATCGGTCTTAATCACGACCGTATGACATTCGGATTCGGGATAAGGTATAAGATTGGCAAGATGTTCGCCAAGCTCGATTATGCCTTCGCTACCGGAGCGGTTGACGGACTATCTCCGGATCATCTGATAACTCTTGGATTAGGATATTTCTAAGTTAAGGTGATATATGAATAAGATACTCATACCACTAATATTTCTTATGTTGACAATTCTACCGATTAGCGGTGCATCGGGATATTCGAT
>WJIR01000309.1 GCA_014730175.1 Candidatus Zixiibacteriota bacterium | reverse complement strand
GTATTATAACCACCAGCACAACCGAAGCCGTAGAGGCTGCGAAAATGATTGCGGTCAAAGAGGGAATATTCTGCGGTATCTCATCAGGTTCGAATGTTGCCGCGGCAATAAAACTCGCTAAAATCCATCCGGAATACAAAAGGATCGTTACCATGATTAACGACACCGGGCAGAGATATTTCTCCACTCCGTTATGCGGCGTAGAAAAGCATCTTGATATTCCCGAAAGGTCGCACCCCATGGACAGAAGAACTATCGAACAGTTAGACAAGTATCAGCATACCTGGGAAATAATAAAATGAACAATTTGAATCCTGCGGAAATATACCGAAAAGCTGAAGGATACCGTCGCTATTCAGCGGAACTGCTTTCGGAACTGATTAAGATTCCTTCGGTGTCCGGAAACGAAAAAGATATCGTAACGTTCCTGGAGAAAGAATTCGCGAATTGTGGCGCGGATGAGGTCCGGATTGACGATTTCGGCAATGTGATTGCCAGGATTGGTAGTGAAGAACCGGTTATTGCCTTTGATGCCCATATTGATACCGTGGATATCGGAAATAAAGACCTGTGGAAATTCGAACCGTTCTCAGGTGAGATTACGGATAATAGAGTACTTGGCAGAGGCGCTTCAGATCAAAAAGCGGGCATGGCTTCTATGGTGACATCTTTAAAACTAATTAAGGAGCTGTCCCAAAACCTTCCGTTCACTGTCTATTTTGTCGGTTCGGTATTTGAGGAAGAATGTGACGGTCTTCCCTGGCAATACCTGTTAAAAGAAGAAGGCTTAAAGCTTGATGTTGTAGTCTTAACCGAGCCGACCGATGGCAAAATAAACAGGGGGCAGCGGGGAAGAATGGAGCTTGAAGTAATCACTACCGGTGTTTCCTGCCATGGTTCCGCCCCTGAAAGGGGAGACAACGCTATCTATAAAATGGCGCCGATTATTAGGGCTCTGGAGAAACTCAATGATGAACTACCGAGTGATCCCTTTCTGGGAAAGGGAAGCCTGTCCGCTTCTCGAATTAGATCCAATTCCCCTTCACTGTGCGCGGTTGCAGACTTCGCTGCGGTTTATATCGACAGGAGACTCACCTGGGGAGAAACCCCGGAAGGGGCCAAATCTCAACTTGAATCACTACCAGAAATCAAAGCGGTCAACGCAAATGTAACCATTCCCGATTTTACTACTCCAACCTGGAAGGGTCTCCCCTACCCCACTCCCAAGACATATCCCGCCTGGATACTACGCGAGGATCATCCTTGTCTGATTGGTGCAGCTAAGTGTTATCAGGCATTGCTCGACGAGGAACCGATTGTGGATAAATGGACCTTTTCAACCAACGGTGTATCTACTATGGGGATGTTCTCCATCCCAACATTTGGGTTCGGTCCCGGTTTGGAGAAAATGGCTCATGCCCCCAATGAATATGTATCTATTGACGATTTGGTTAAATGCGCCGCATTCTACGCGTATTACCCCTGGGTTATGCGGAGAATCTAAGTTAGGAATTGGACAGATTTCTCTGGACCTTGATCAATTCGGCGGCAATCGATACCGCTATCTCGTGCGGACCCTCAGCGCCTATATCAAGCCCGATCGGGGCATGCACCTTATTGAGCAACTCTCTGTTTATCCCTTCCTTCTCAAGAGCTGAATAGGTCCTTTCGATCTTTTTTCGAGAACCTATCATGCCTATATACGCACATTCCGATTTTATTACTTTAGCCAGAATATCCCTGTCGTATCTATGCCCTTGTGTTACTATCACGATATAGCTGTTTTGGGTTATTGCCGGAAGATTTTCGCTGTAATTATCTCCTGCATAAACTGTCTTTACAGGCGGTTGATAGTTGTCCAGGATATTCGGTCTGTTATCGATAACGGTAATGGCAAAATCCAGATCGGTGGCGATCTTCACGAGAGCGTTACATACATGCCCGCCCCCAAAAATCAGAAGCGAGTCCGGTATAATGTTTAATTCCATATAAACCTGAGACTCCCCTCCACACATCATATCTACGGAATCCTCACCGGACTGCTCAAAACGATAAGTTTTCAGTAGGTGATGGATGCTATCGTTCATCATTTTCAGACAATCGTCGATTACATGTTTCTCAAAGCTCCCGCCGCCGATAGTTCCGCTCTGTGAACCATCCGAATAAACCAGCATCTTTGCGCCGACATCCCGAGGCGTATGTCCCGAGTTATTGACAATAATAGCAATGACGAATTGCCTGCTTTTCGCTCTGCTATCTGTAATTTCTGCGAATATATCCATAATGACGTGAAACCTCTTTAAATCAACCTACAATACATGTAATTATAAAGCAATAGATAATACTTAATCCTTATCCCGATTTTATGAATGCGCAGATCTTAAATTATGTGTAACTGATTTTAGCATTTTGGGCGAGGCTGCCGTTTCCGCACTCCATTCTTTTTCCTGTACCAGTAATCATCTTCGATACTCTCGAGCCGACTCAGTGTCTTGAATGTATTCCAGCTTTGGCGAATGATCGGAGTAGGATTATGGCGATTATTCCAAACATACATTCTGGTTTTTGGATCACCCGGACTTCCCGAGCCGAAATCACCATACGTCTTTCGATATCTATCGTATTGACGATCCGAAGCCGCTCTGGCTAAAATAGATGCGGCGCCGACGACAACATGGTTTTCGTCAGCCTGATGCTCCGGATATATCTTAATACTGCGATGAAGTCTTTTGGGAATACTTATCCCCTTTTCTAAGAGCAAAGGAATCATATCCTTGCCCGTCAATAGTTCAAGTCTTTTGAAGAATAGTTCGGCGGAGACCTCCCAATTGTCAACAATAGCTTTCGCAAAGGGTTGTTTCCTGTACAGATTCCTGAGCAGTTTGAGGAACGCCACCATCTCCCATGAATTGAGGTTTAATGATTTGTCATCAATCTCATGCGGTGGTATATGTCTTATCGTCGTTTCCGGCGCGCTCTGTCTGATTAATCGATCCAGCTCATCGCGCTTTTTTCGACTGAGTAGCTTGCTGTCCTTTACTCCTTTGTCCTTCCACAGCTTCAAGAGCCTTTCATCTGCCACCACACCCGCAATAAAAATACTGCCAATGCATGGGCATTTCGTTGCATCATCTATCCCCGCAAATAACTCAAGTTTACTATCCATACGCTTCTAACATTCTTATTACTCTCTTGATATCGTACATCAACCACGATGTTATGTTCCAACCGCGCTTCATTAATCTCGCTTAGCCTGTATTATTCATAAATTTCTCTATCGGTAGCGGAAGCCTTGCGCTTTCGGCGTTTCTCATAACCCACAATTCCAGGCTGTCAATGGTCTATTATTTTTAAATCCCTGAAGGACAAGCCTTCGGCTACGGATTCGTGGTTTTTCTGAATTACCCGGGTTAGCCTAATTTATGGATTGGCGATTTAAGGAACATGAAAGTAACAATTAAGTTTGCATTAGTGAGAGAGTAAACGATAATAAGAAGTGGTTAACGGCATGAAGTTAAAAATATTGGGAACTCGAGGCGAAATAGAAAGTTCCGCGCCTTATCATTCCAAACATTCGGGCGTTCTGATTGACAATAGAATCCTGTTCGACCCGGGAGAGGAGGAGTTCTTAGACCACCAGCCGGAGCATATTTTCATAACACATCTCCATCCGGACCACGCCTATTTTGTTAGAGATTCGAACATACCCGATGTAGAAATGCATGCGCCCGAGAAATTCAATAAGTCCCCAAATATAAAGCTGATTAAAGGCTCTAAGAATATTCATGGCTATAAAATTACCGCCATTCCGCTATTCATAGTCTGAAGGTTCGTTCGCAGGCGTACATATTGCAGCAAAAACATAAGAAGATACTCTACTCCGGAGATATGGTCTGGATAGAAAAGCGGTATCATAGTAGATTCAAAGACCTTCACCTAATAATCACCGAGGGGAGTTTTATACGGAAAGGCGGGATGATAAGACGGGACAAAGCTACCGGTAAGATTTATGGCCATGCCGGTATACCGAGGATAATTAAGCTGTTTGCCGATTATTCCCCGCGCATAATTCTAACGCACTTCGGAAGCTGGCTATATAAAGATATAAAAAAAGCCCATAAAACTATCAGAGAACTGGGAAAGGAACATAAAGTAGAAATCAAAATCGGCTACGACGGTATGCAATTGGACGTATGACCAGGGAAGCGTCTATAACTCACACAACAGGGGAAACTATGGGCGAAACGTTATTCTCAACTACTATGATTTAGAATGTCCTTTGGATAATATTAATTGGATTTTGCCGATTTAACGCCGAAGAGATAATAGGAGCTGTCCAAAAGACTCAAAACAACGCCGAAACGAACGATATTTTTTAATAGGGAACTTGCAATTAGGATATTAGTTTTCTATTATGAAAAGTATTACACCTGATACTTTTCGTTAATTTGTTGAATTTTAATAGGGAAGATATGAATGAAGATATGAATAAGATTGATAAGTTTATCATAAGAGATTGCGCGCTGGTTGTCTTAGCTACCGGTAAACGAGCGCAGAATCTGAGGGAGTTACGGGATTTTCTCCACGACGTAAGTCGGGAGTGCATCTACTATCATTTCTGGTCGGGACTGTTGAGACCCAGGTTTCAGGACCCCGAATACCACAACGACTTCTCGGTTTGGGCAGCTCACAGTCTCCATGATAAGGAACTTGCAGAAAAGCTTGCGATAATCAATCCCACCGATTTTAGCGACTTAGATGATCTGCGCAATGAGGTTATCGATATACTTGAAGAAGCGCTGGATAATGTGGAATATCCTCCCTGGGTGAAAAGCGATGCGCAATTTGAATTCGTTAAGTCGCAAATCGTAGTCTTCAATACCAATAGAACAGCAAATAATCCTGAGGAGCTTAAAGATCAGATTGCGGAGATGTCCGCCGGCAGTATCTTTTTTCATTTTATCGATGCCCAGAGGAGAAATGAGAATTCAGCCGACGATTTCTCCAACTGGCTGGTTAATTTTGGTGACGAATACCAGCAGCTCATACGACAGATCGACGAAATTGATCCGTATTTTGCACCATTGACAAAACTAAGAACAGAGCTATCCAAAGTATTCGAGAACTATTTCAACACGGTCTACTAATATGAATCACAAAATACTGGAACAATATTCAGAACATGCAGGACCTGACGTTATAGAACACCTTAAACAGTTGGTTGAGCCGTTAATCGGGCTAAAGGTAGTTCACGTCAATTCAACAAAACTCGGTGGAGGCGTCGCCGAAATATTGGACAAAATGGTCATCCTGATGCGGGAGCTGGGAATCGATACTTCGTGGGAAGTGATTTCCGGCGAAGCGGAATTCTATACCTGCACCAAGAACTTCCATAATGCTATACAGGGAAACCGCGTAAATGTGTCGGATAGTCAACTGGAGGTCTATGAGAAAACCAACGCTGAAACAGCAGAACGACTACGCGACAAACTACAGGAAGCCGATATCGTTTTCATCCACGATCCCCAACCAGCGGCAATGATCAAATATATTGATAGCCGAAAGGCTAAGTGGATCTGGAGATGTCATATCGACGCCAGCAAACCATTTAGACCTGTATGGAAACATCTCAAGAATATCATCAGCTACTATGATGCCAGCGTATTTTCATTGGCGTCATTCGCCCAGCGAATGCCGCATCCGGTCTACCTTATAGCCCCCAGTATTGATCCTCTTCATCGAAAGAATATGGATCTGAATCAAACCGATATCGACGAGGTTTACAGCAGATTCGAGATCGATCCGGAAAGACCGATAATGCTTCAGGTATCTCGTTATGACAGATTCAAAGATCCGGTGGGCGTAATCCTTGCATACCGGTTAGCGAAAAAGATGCTGCCCCACATCCAACTGGTACTCGCCGGCGGCGGAGCATCGGATGATCCCGAAGGGGAGATTATTTTAAACGAAGTGCGCATGGCGGCAGGTGACGATCCGGATATCAAAGTCCTGTTACTCCCCGGTGATGCACATCTCACTATCAATGCACTGCAGAGAGCCGCGGATATCGTTCTGCAGAAATCTATACGGGAGGGATTCGGATTGACCGTAGCCGAAGCGATGTGGAAAAATAAACCGGTAATCGGCGGCGATACCGGAGGTATCCGGATTCAGGTTGTTAACCATCACACAGGATTTTTAGTAAACACTCCGGAGGGTGCGGCTCTTAGAATCAGATACCTCCTTAGTAATCCTGACATTCTGAATAATATCGGTAAAACAGCAAAGGAATTCGTCCGCGAGAATTTCCTTAATACAAGACACCTCCGAGAATATTTCACCTTGTTTTACGCAGTTTTACATAATAATATCGAGAGAATCGAATTAAGTTAATCATTATTCATCTCAACAGCAGCGAATACTAACTCACAGGCTAATTTCCTATGCAGATACTGAATTCAGAACTTAAATACGAAGAATTTCTGGCAAATCTGAGAGATGCATCAAACAAAGCTCTTATTCTGGATTATGACGGAACTCTGGCGCCCTTCAGAAAGAATCCGAGTGAAGCGTACCCCTACGAGGGAATTCCTGAGCTGTTAAATCCTATCATTGAAATGCCTGACACACGGGTAGTAATCATCAGTGGTCGTTGGACCAAAGACCTGATACCCCTTTTAAAATTGAAAAATCAACCGGAGATCTGGGGCACTCACGGAATAGAGCGACTGAAACCTGATGGAACATATCATACTGCGGAACTCGATGAACGAGCGCTTCAAGCGCTGGCGCGGGTCGATGAATGGTGTGAAGCTAACGGGCTGGAAAATAAGTGTGAAAAGAAACCCGGTAGTCTCGCAATCCACTGGCGCGGGTTGGATGACTCGAGAATCAAAGATATAAAAAACAAAGTGGACTTGATTCTACCAAATATTCCGGATAGCTCGCGATTGGACTTGCATAAATTCGACGGCGGAGTAGAGCTGAGGATACCCTCAAGAGACAAGGGCGACGCCGTTACTACAATTATGAATGAGATGCCGGAGGGCACTCCCGGCGTATATATGGGTGATGACCTTACCGATGAAGACGCTTTTAAAGCAATTAAGAAATGGGGAATCGGTATCCTGGTGCGAAAGGAATTCCGCGCCACCGCCGCTGATGTCTGGATAAAACCACCCGATGAAGTAAAGGATTTCTTGAAAAGCTGGTCATAATTTTTCTGGATTTTTTCTTCGAGATATGGTAATTTATGCATGTCGTTAATCTCTAATTACGCGAGATAGGATGTAGTTATGGAAACCGAATATTCAGAAGGAAAAAGCCTGATTATCGCCTCCAACAGGCTTCCAATTACAATTAAGCGCAATGAAAATGGGGATAAACAGATCGAGCCGGGATCAGGCGGACTGGTTACAGCGATGGCGCCGGTGTTAAGGAATCGGGGGGGAACCTGGATAGGTTGGACAGGTGATGTAGATACTGACAGTTTCGAAATTAATCACTTACTGCAATCACAGTCCAGGGAGTTGGGTTACTTACTCAAAGCGGTGCATCTTTCTTCCGAGGAGCGGGATGGCTATTATCGAGGTTTCGCAAACGAAGTGCTCTGGCCCCTTTTTCATGATTTCGTATCCACCTGCATTTTTGATCCCGATTATTGGGAACACTATGACTCCGTAAATGAGAAATTCGCAAAGGTAATCGCTGCGAATGCGCGCGGCGATAGTTTCATCTGGATCCATGATTATCATCTTATGAGGGTAGCCACTAAACTACGAGAGCTCGGAGTTCGCAACAAAATCGGTTATTTTCTGCATATTCCGTTCCCGCCTCCGGACATCTTCGTTCGACTTCCGTGGCGTTTCCAGATAATAAATTCTCTTCTTGATTACGACCTGTTAGGATTTCAAACGAATCGGGATAAACGTAATTTTATCCGTTGTGTACGAACTTACGTGAAGAATATCCGAATTCGAGGCAGGAGGCAGATCGCCGAAGGACAAATCGGGGACCATAAGCTTCGTATAGGCGCTTTCCCCATAAGTATCGACTATAACGAATTTGCGCGAATGGCTGCCAGCGAAGAGGTTAGCAGGAAAGCCTGGTATATACACGAAGATTATCCGGAAAAACAGATTATCCTCGGTGTCGATCGCCTCGATTACACCAAAGGAATACCGGAAAGGCTGCAGGCGTTCCGCAATGCGCTGATTCGGTATCCGGAGCTCAGGGGAAAAATCACCCTGATGCAAATTGTCGTTCCCAGCCGAAAGCAGATACCCTCCTATTCCGATCTCAAAACCGAGATTGAGGTTCTTGTCAGCAACATCAACGGCGAATTTACCGATTCCGGATGGATTCCGATTGTCTATATTTACCAAAGCTTCCCCCGCGATGAACTGACGGCTTATTATAGAACCTCGGAGATAGCCTTAATCACCCCGCTAAAAGACGGCATGAACCTGGTTGCCAAAGAATATTGCGCATGCAATATCGAGCGGACGGGAGCGTTAATTCTTAGCGAATTTACAGGAGCGTCGGCACAGCTTTATAAAGGCGCTATCATGGTTAATCCGCATGATGTCGTTGGAATTGCTGATGCTATCCATCAGGTATTTCATATGAATAAAGAAGAAAGGATGTCGAGGATGAAAGTGCTTCGACGTAGTGTAAGAACCTATGATATTTTCCGCTGGGTGGATTCTTTTATGGAAGCGGTGATTGCCAAGAAACTTGATAACTTCCCGGTAATCGAGGATTTCAATCCGGTTGATAACGTCACTACGTAGCTCCATTCTGATGAATCATTATCACTTTATCAGCTTTTAATTAACCGGCGTTAACTGGTTAAGGTTTTCCCAGAGGGAGTTTATTTTGGCAGCCAGATCCTCCGAAGCGATTTCGAGAACTATCTCCCCTCTAACAAGAGCTCCCGTGAATTCCTCGTTGTATCCAATCCTACCCAAAATAGCTATATCGCTTTCGCTGCAATAATCGGAAATCTGTTGAGAAACATCGAGATTGAGATCCGACTTATTAATACAAACGCCGGTTTTAATACCAAAATGGCCTGTAAGCTCCGCCACTCTTTTCAAATCGCTCAGTCCCGAGATGGTCGGTTCGGTTACGATCAAAACCACATCAGCGCCGGTTATCGAGGATATCACCGGACAACCTACCCCGGGAGGCCCGTCAATTATGATATATTCAGCATTATCTCTATCAGCTACCTCCCTTGCGCGTTTCCGAACCAGAGCGACCAGCTTGCCGGAATTCTCCTCGGCGATCCCAAGCCTCGCATGCACCATAGGCCCATACCGCATCCGGGATGTAAAAAGCTCGCCAGTGCGGGATTTATCCATCACTATCGCCGAATCGGGGCAAAAATAATAACAGACTCCACAGCTCTCACAGGCAATCGGATCGATAGAGAAACTATGGTTATCTCCGTAACCGTTATGTTCAATAACAGCATCGAAGCGGCACACTTCCTCACAGAATCCACATTGAGCGCAATTTTCATTTTCTATATGGTAGCATCTGCCTCCATAGAAATCTTCGGTTTGCTCAATCTTCGGAGTCAAAAGAAGATGCAAATCGGCGGCATCAACATCACAATCTGCCAGAACGGCATGTTCGGCTAACGCCGCTAATGATGCGACAATACTGGTCTTTCCGGTTCCTCCCTTGCCGCTTATTACAACGATTTCCTTCACTTGCCGTAATCCCAAACTCTAATGATCACAAACATTGTCACCGAGATGCAATGTGTCGTTCATGTAATTCAAAACCAGATTCTCCGGCGTGTCAGGCGGAGCGCCTACCATAACATCGATATTATACTGTTTGAAAAACTGCTGCGCCCGCATACCCATTCCACCGGCAATTATGATGTCAGTTCCCTGTTCCGATAACCATCGTGGTAAAACGCCAGGCTCATGCGGAGGCGGTGTCAGTTCGGTTTTGTTGATGATAGTCTTTGCTTCGGTATCCACTTCCATCAGTGCGAAGTTTTCGCAGTGTCCGAAATGTAAACACATTTTCCCTTCCGATATCGGAATAGCGATCTTCTTGGTGTTGTTATTCTGTTTTTCCATATTGCCTGTTATCCTCTATCCTCTCATTTGTTTGTGTTGTCAGTCTGTTAATCCGGATTATTCATAAATCTCGTAAACGGAAGCTTTAGGCGCCTCTGGTGTACTTGCGCTTCCGGACTTTCTTTGTGAACTCCAATTCCAATCCGTGAATGACCTACTTCTATTAAACTCCCGAAGGACAAGCTTCGGCTACGGATTAGCGGATTTTAAGAATTAAGCGGATTAAATTACAGTCGACTTTTCGGTTAATGATTCTATCTCCGCTGTTAGCTTCAAAAATAACTCCTTGAAGTACTTACGAAAACCGGGTATGCCCGTATAAAGCATCTGCCCGCGCGAATAGACCTCGGCAGCCTTACGGTCATTCGGAATTTCCGATAATATCTTAATCCCCTCTTCTTCGCAATACCCGTTGGTCTTTTCATCCCTCATGCCGGCTCGGTTAATCACCACTCCGAACGGAAGCCCCAGAAGACGAACAGTTTCCACGGCTATCTTAAGATCATTCAAACCAAAAGGTGTCGGTTCGGTCACCAGCAATACATAATCGGCTCCCCGCACGGTCTCTATAACCGGGCAGGAGGTCCCCGCCGGCGCATCCAGAATCGCATCATCCATATTCGGAACCATGCTTTTAACCTCCTTGATGAGCGGTACCGCCGAAGGTATCCCGATCTTTAATTCTCCTCCCGCATACATCAACTCGCCGGCTTTACCTTCGAATATCGAACCGATTTCGTGGGGAACCTCGGTAATCGCATCCCTGGTACAGGCAAGCGTACAACCGCCGCAGCTGTGACATAATTCAGGGAAAACCAAGACTTTCTCGCCAATGAGCGCCAAAGCGTTGTACTGACAAATTACCTTGCATTCTCCGCAACCATCACAGAGTTCTTCATTGATCGATGGTTTGGGAAGGAATAGCGGTCTTTTAGCCGTAACCTCCGGATTTAAAAACAGATGCCCGTTAGGCTCCTCCACGTCGCAATCCACGTAATACAGACCTGAATTGGTTTCGCTCATCAAAGATGCCAGATTAACCGCAACCGTGGTCTTTCCGGTTCCTCCTTTTCCGCTGGCGATTGCAATTCTCAATGCTCTACCCCCGCCTGGTCATAGGAGCTCCGCAATCCGGACAATTCTGCTGGTTGCATGGATTACCCCGCTGATGTGGCGCAGTGGCTCCGCAATTAGGGCAAACGCAATTGTCCGATGAACCTGCATTTGCTCCGCCGGAACGTCTCCCCTGTCCTTGTCCCATGCCGCCGCCTTTGCCGCGTCCCTTGCTTTTTCCGCCGCCGCCGCGTCCTTTACCTTGTCCCTCTCCGTCACGGCCAGCGCCTCTACCACCGGAATTTCCTTGTTGATAGAATATCATTTATTATCCTTTCTTTAATAATTAATTGCCGAGGGATAAGCCAGCCTGAAACCTATCCCCCGGATTCAGCTTCGCTTTGCATAACCAGATAAATCCGCCAGATTTTATCTGACCGCAAAACGTCTGCTATTCGAATTCAATATTGCCGCATACGACTAAGCCTCGTTCGGCTCCGCACTTTGCTCCAATTCATTTAATCTGTTTCGAATCTGCTTCAGGCTGTTGGAGAGATTTCTTTCCTCCGATTTTAGCATCCTGATCTCGTCTTGCGCAGATGCCGCAGCAGGTTCGGCAGGATAATATTCGGGAGACGCATCATAATATGCTCCCCGCATTCTTCCTCTTCCGAAGAAGCCGCGTCCGCCGCCTCTTCCCATTCCTCCTCCAAATCCTCTACCATAGCCACGTCCGTAACCACCTCCGTAGCCGTAACCGTAGCCCGGAGCAGGATTGGCGTATCCGGGAACTCTATATCCGGCGCAATATCCTGCCGCTCTGCCTGTTCTGGGACCCATTCCCAAAGGACCTGTTCTATCTCCGCCTGGCATAATTAATCCTCCTTCTGTTTCATGGTTTACCAATGCGACTCCACATCCGGCGAAGCCGCATATTCGTATTCATTATTTTTAAACCTTTCAACTGCTTCCTTTACCGCACCATCGACCCCGACTACAATTCTAATCCCAGCCGTTTTCAAGGTGTGAAATGCCTTAGGCCCACAATGGCCCGTTAGTAATACATCCGCGTTGGTATTCGCTAAGCTTTCAGCCGCCTGAATACCCGCGCCCTGCATAGCATTTACATTCTCTGAATTCTCCACGACCTTGATTTCATCGCTTTCGGTATCGATAATCTGAAAATATGGCGCCCTTCCAAAACGAGGCTCAACCTCGCTGTTAGGGTCAGCCGATTTCGCCGTTACAGCTATTAGCATATTCCTATTCCTTCCTCTTGTTTATTTGTCCAAATCTCCTGCACATCCGTCTTCTCCTCCGGCATCCCGGCATGATAAATCGTTTATGCTCCAATCCGTTCGACAAAAAAGCGTCAAGAACCGTACTCACGTTACCCCGCAACCAGGGGATCAGTTTTATGTTTCTGGCTGAAACCAGGTTATAGTAATAATTGGAAACCGCTCCGCATAAAATAACATCAGCGCCGATAGCCTCAAGCTGCCTTATCCTCTCCATTTGAGATTTACCGGCGAGATTAATCAGAACGCTTTTAACCTGCTTTCCACCCTTGAACTCCACAACCGTGAAATTCTCGGCTTCATCTAAAACAGGCGATACCTGGTTCCTCCAGGTTGGAACAGCTATTGTCAAACCTTTTCCTCCTCAAGCATAATATTGGCAAAAGCCGTGCCAATCAGAATACGACGAGTTAATTATATGTATTTCAAGGGATTAAGTTTTTAAAGGCGATTTTGGAAGGCACGAATCCGTAGCATATACGCTACGGTCATAGCTATTACGCAACGGTTTTCATAAAGAGCCTATCGTCCGTCTCGCGCTGGAAGCTCAATACCGAGATTCCGGATTTTGCGGTACAAAGTGGTTTTGTGCATTCCCAAATCCTTTGCGGTGGCGGTGCGATTCCAATTATTCCTGCGCAGCGCATCAAGAATCATACGTTTTTGGAAATCATCGACATTGCTGAATGCTCCCGTTGTAACTTCAGATTTGCGATGCAGAATATCATCCGGCAAATATTCTTTGCTGATAACACCGCCCGATAGCAAAACAAATGCATGTTCAATTATATTTTCCAGCTCCCGGATATTTCCGGGATAATCATAGTTGATTAAAATTCTGGCGACATCGGCTGCAATCCCGGATATATCCTTACCCTTGAGCCTGTTAAATTTCCCGATAAAATGCTCGACCAGAAGCGGGATATCTTCCCTGCGTTCCCGTAACGGCGGAACCTCGAGCTTTACCACGTTAATCCTGTAATAAAGATCCTGCCTGAATTTCCCCTCATTGACCATCTCCGATAATCTCCTGTTGGTGGAAGCGATAATACGCGCCTCTGATTTGAGTGTCTTTATCCCCCCAAGAGGTTCAAAGGTGCCGTCCTGCAACACTCGCAACAGCTTTACCTGCAGAGCCGGCGATATGTCTCCGATCTCGTCCAGAAGGATAGTCCCTTTACCTGCAAGTTCGAACCTCCCCGGTTTGTCTTTCCGGGCATCGGTGAATGCTCCCGCCTTGTAGCCGAAAAGCTCCGATTCCAGCAAGTTATCCGGTAGTGCTCCGCAGTTGACCCTGAGGAAAGTCCCGTCCCGCCGCTGGCTGAGATTGTGAATCGCGGTCGCTATCAATTCCTTGCCGGTTCCGCTTTCGCCCTCGATAAGCACCGGACTGTCGCTCTCGGCGATCAATGGAAGAATCTCAAAGATGCGATTCATTCGCTCGTTTTTGCTAACGATATCCTCGAACACGAATTTCCCGTGTAATTCCTTCCGCAACTGCTCCACCATGCTGAGATCGCGGAAAGTTTCCACCCCCCCGATGATATTGCCGTCTTTGTCCTTCAGCAGGGCCGTGGAAATACTTATCGGTACCTTTTCCCCATCCGAATTTACGATGTAGATAGCTTTGTTAATAACCGGTTTACCGGTTTCCATCGTACTGTGCAGAGCGCATTCGGTTTCGCAGATACTGGCGCGGAAAACATCACAGCAATACTCACCCACAGCTTCATTTTCCGGCACGCCGGTGATTTTCTCCGCCGCTTTATTAAAGGATGTAATGCGCCAATCCTTATCCACCGTGAACACGCCGTCGGCAATGCTATTCAATATCGCGGAAACCTCTTCGTTGGTCAGTCTCGGTTTATCGGATAACTCTGTGCTTTGCCGTTTCTTAGCCATACTTATAAATATACTGGTACATCCGTATTAAAGCAAGGTTTCCGGAATAACCTTTCCCGCCTGTTTCATAAAACCAGTATACCGTAGCCGAAAGCTTGCCCTTCGGGGATTTTACAGCAATAAACAATTTACAGTCTGGAATTCGGGATCCGGAAAAGAGCCGGAAGCGCAAGGCTTCAGCTACCGATTAGGAAATTTATGAGTAATCCGGGCTATCTATGCGAATGAATCATATTGACAACAATTTGGTATAGATATATATTCGAACTGGAGGGATAGATCTAATTGGTAAGACAGCGGTCTTGAAAACCGCCGGGCGTGAGCCCATGGGGGTTCGAGTCCCCCTCCCTCCGTATCTTACCGCAATCAGGCAAGTTAGATTTTATCAGGACGGTAGTTCGGATTATAACTACGTATTCATGGGAAACAACAGTATATGCAAGTACCGACCGAATGTTGTCGGAAGATATTACATAAACGATATCAGAGGTTCAGCCGTGGCGATCGTTGACTCGGATGCATCCATCAATGAAGGATACGCATACGAGCCTTTCGGAAGCACCTGGCAAGCGATTGGAGCCACGGAGGAATTTCGATATACGGGAAAGGAACTTGACTCCGGTCATGGCATGAAACTCTATTACTACGGCGCACGTTATTACAACTCAGACCTTGAGCGGTTTTTCGTATGTATCGATTGGCGGCATTTCCGGAAATGATAAGATATTATAAATAATTCTTGACAAAATTAATATGAATTATATATTCACATGTGATTAGAGGTTTATATGATTTCAAAGACCGGTATTCATTCAATATTAGCCTTAATTCTAATGGCGGAACTTCCGCAGGGGGAATACGCGGGCGCAGTCCAAATCGCCGATCAGGTTGGCGCACCTCGAAATTACCTGGGAAAACTGCTCAAAAGGTTAGCACAGGAAGGCCTTGTAGAATCCCAAAAAGGATTCGGGGGTGGTTTCCGACTCGCCAGACCTCCGGAGCAGATTACTTTGTATGATATCATCGAGCCACTTGAACATGTCAGCAAATGGAACGGATGTTTCCTGGGTAGAACAAAGTGCTCCGAGAATGATCCATGTCCGGTTCATAACCATTGGTCGAAAATAAGAAATGATTATCTCCGTTTTCTAAAAAGCACGAAAATCGCCGAATTAATGGATAAAACCGGCATGAAATGAGATTTTTTTCCGGAGTATTATGATAATAACATGCGTTTCACCTATTTATATGAAGGAGAATATAATGGTTCCTACGAAAATCTTATCAAATGAACATCGAATTATTGAAATAGCGCTCAATTGTCTGGAGCGAGTTAACGCTGAAGCTACAGAGCGAGGTTATCTGGATACGGACAGGGCGGAAAAGCTGATTGACTTCATCCGTACGTTCGCCGACAAATACCATCACGCCAAGGAAGAGGATATTCTCTTCAAAGCCATGGG
>WJIR01000308.1 GCA_014730175.1 Candidatus Zixiibacteriota bacterium | reverse complement strand
GCATCAAGAGGCTTTCCAGCGGCACTAAAATCAATAGCGCTGCCGATGATCCCGCAGGTTCGGTTTTGATGACCCAGCTTAATACCCACATTTCAGAAATCGAACAGCAGATCAGCAATATGGAACTCAACTCCGCTAAATTAAGCGTTGCGGATGGTTACCTTTCAACTCTTTCGGATAATTTGACCGAAATGCGGAGTTCTGTTTTGCGGGCTTCAAGCGATTCGACACTAACCGACGAGCAGCGGCAGAGTTTGCAGCAAACTGTGGATAACATCAAGACTGCATATAATAATACTGTCGATGACGCTGCTTTGGGCGATCAGAAACTGCTGGACGGTTCCGATGGTTCGGTAGCGGATATGAGTAAATTCGATAGCCTTGTGGTGACTAATGCCGATGACGCTGAATTAGCGCTGGAAGAAATCGATGACATGATCAGCGAGGTCAGCACAGCCCGCGCCGAATTAGGCGCTGAGCAGGAGCAGGAAATCGCTTCGGGAATGAGGAATCTGAAAAACCAGCTCCAAAACCTGACGGCATCGCAGTCGGCGATTGCTGATACTGACTTTGCCGAAGAATACAGCGGCGTGATCGCCAATGATGTTAAATTGCAGGCGGCGGTAGCCCTATTATCCCAGGGGAACCTTTTCGCACAGATGGTCCCATCATTATTGACCGGTGCATGAAGAGTGTAGGTCGGTGGCTTTACCTCCGACAACGATTCCATACAAATTGGAGACTCCCGCTCCGCCGTGACCAAACAAACCAGTATTTATTCGCATTGAGCCAATTCCTC
Source organism: Candidatus Zixiibacteriota bacterium (assembly GCA_014730175.1). Lineage (GTDB taxonomy): Bacteria > Zixibacteria > MSB-5A5 > UM-FILTER-46-8 > UM-FILTER-46-8 > WJIR01. Next base: position 6,753 of record WJIR01000308.1, on the reverse strand, counting down.
TTGGCAAATCATCCGGCGGGGATTAAATTGGCGGGATGAGACAGGTTATACTTCTGTTGACTGCCGCCGCGGCGGTCAGTCCCGCATCGATATTTATCCTCTTAGCCGATGCGCCCGCTATGTCGGTGGCGTTTTACCGCATGCTCTTCGCTTCGGCAATCCTGGCGCCGATTTTTATCTATTCCGCTTTCCGAAAGAAATGGTCGGGAATATCGCCCAAAAGCCTGCTGCTGACCGCATTCGCGGGACTGTTTTTAACCCTTCATTTCGCCACCTGGGTGGCGTCGTTATTTTACACACCGGTGGCGAACTCGGTGATACTGGTCACCACTCAGCCGATTTTTGTGGCGTCGCTGGGATTTTTGTTTTTGGGGGAAAGGCTTCGATGGCTGGGAGTTGTGGCGATTTTAATTGCGGTGTCGGGCGCGGTGGTTATCGCCGGAGGCGATTTTAACCTTAGCCCGGAATATCTCAAAGGGGATATCTTAGCCATCATCGGAGCGGTAATGGCAGCCGCCTATATGACGGTGGGACGGCGGGTGCGCCGGGATATGGATATATTGAGCTATGTTTTTCTCTGCTATTCCTTTTCGGCGCTGGGATTGCTGATTGTGGTTCTGATATTCAACGATCCATTAAGCGGATTTCAGCCGAAAAGCTATCTATATTTTTTCCTATTGGGCTTAATTCCGAGCGTATTCGGGCATACGCTGTATAACTGGGCATTAAGGCATTTGAAAGCGTACCTGGTGGGGGTGTGTATATTGGGGGAGCCGATCGGGGCGACATTGTTAGCCTGGTTAGTCTTACATCAAAAACCTACCGTATTTTTCTATATGGGCGCGGTGTTGATCGGCGTAGGGGTGCTGATTTTGTTTTATTCCGAAAAAAAATGACTAATTTTTGAAATTTTCCCGTATATTATACTGTTATTAGAAGTGAATGCCTGGTAACCACAGGATGCAATGCTGTCGGGTGCGGCCCCGATGGAATCGTGGACAGCACGTTGGTGGGGGCGCCCAATAGTACTTTGGTGAAGGCGCTCGATAGCACGGTATTAACAAAACGCTTTTCGGAATATCATGTACGAATTCGCACACTTAGTACGGAATTCATCTACTCATCAATAAACCCCGGAGGATGAAATGCTTAAAAAAGCGATCATTTTTCTATTTATTTGTACTTTAATGTTGAGTTTCAATGCGTTGGCGAAACTACCGCCGGGCTGGGATCATCTCAAACCTTTCCCCAACGTATGGTTTACTCCCAGCGATTTCGGGCAGTTGCCTCAAACTGATGTTATCCCAGATGACACGGTAAACGTAAGGTTAAATTCTGACCAGAGCGGGCAAATTCAAAATGAGCAGCAAGTGTGGATAAATCCCGCAAATGCCGATAATGTGGTGGCGGTCTGGCGCGATTTTCGCGAAGGATATCGTCGTGTCGGCGTGGGATATTCGATGGATGGCGGCTTAACCTGGCATGATGAATTATTCCCGGTTGATCTTTTGCCTCGTCATTCAGATCCATGTTTAACTTATGATGTAGAGGGCAACTTCTACGCCATGGTGTTATCGTTCGAGTTCGATAGTTACAACGGATTCGAGGTTTTTAAATCGTCTGATGGAGGAATAACCTGGAGCGATCCGACCTGGGCGATCTATTCCGATCCGGATGTATTTGAAGACAAGGAAATGTTTACCTGTGATCGTGCCCCGGATTCTCCTTATCAGGGTAACCTGTATTGCGCCTGGACACGATTTTCCGAGAATATGCAGCGTACCGATGTGGCATTTATTAAATCAGAGGATGGCAACCAAAGCTGGGAGCCAGAGATTGTAATTTCGGATTTCACCACTTTGCAATGGCCCTTGCCGGTCGTGGGCGCCGGAGGAATTGTGTATGTAGCATGGGTCAGTTTTATGTTTTCCGAATTACACTTAGACCGTTCATTCGATGGCGGGGACAGTTGGGGTACCGATATTAAAATTACTGATGTCTCAACACCTTATACAGTTCTAAACGGAGATATCTCCACATTCCCTTATCCGGCAATGGATGCTGATATAACCGGTGGGCAATACCATGGGAACCTCTATCTGGCTTATATGGATTGGACGCAGTATGATTTCGATATTTATTTCCGCAAATCGGATGATCAGGGCGATACCTGGTCATCGCCGGAACGGATTAATGATGATGAGTACAACACCGGTTGTGATCAATTCCATCCATGGTTAACCGTCGATGAAAACGGCGTAATCACCGTAATGTTTTATGATCGCCGCGATGATGACTGGAACCTGGAATATCACATTTATCTCACACAATCCTTTGACGGGGGAGAAACCTGGACTGAAAATATCCGCGTGACCACGGTACCGAGTGATCCCACCAGCGGGGGAGATATCCTTGCCGGACTTATCGGCGAATACAGCGGTGTTGCGGTCAAGAACGGAGTTGCTAATCTGGTCTGGACCGATTTCCGTAACGGAGATCAGGACACCTATGGAGCGCGAATTCCGACATATACTGTCAGCGGTGTTGAGGATGAAACGCCGGTTCCAAGACAGACTTTGCTGATATCCAACTATCCTAATCCTTTTAACAGCACAACATCAATCCGATTTAATGTTCCCGAAAGAGCTAATGTGGAGCTTACCGCCTATGATCTTACTGGTAGGAAAGTTGGGGATATTGCCAAAAGGGATTTCATGCCCGGATATCATTCGATCAATTGGTCACCGGAGGAGTTATCATCGGGAATTTACCTGATCAGGTTGAAAACGGATGCGGGAGTAAGTACTCGGAAAACTGTTTATCTGAAATAGAAAGGTAATCTTTAAAGCTATGTGGGGCGAGCATGAAACTCGCCCCCTTGAAATGATAGTACCGGCGATAAGGTTGTTATCAAGCGGATGGTTATGTTGACGCAGGTCAGCGGGTTTACCAGCTTCAGGCGGGGTAAACCCGCCGACCTACGGCCGGGTCAGGTGAGGGCACCTGACCGCACCATGATGAATGTATGTCGGACAGGAATCAGCCTAAGGCTTAAGGGTGTCCGACCTACCAATATCTTTCGGATGGCGAGTGTTTGGCACCGTCAGCGCTGGAGCGCCGACCGGCGGTAGATTATAAAACAGTGTCGGATTTTTCCCCCGCTCCGTTCACTCCAAACTGACACATGTTCGCTACCCATTTTCGTCGGATGCAGCACTGATATAATCGACGATTGCATAATGTGTCAAATCCTTAGGAATTAAATCTTTGTAATTTGCAATTTATCAACAACTTGCGGTTATAATCCATCGTGGTTTTATTAATGTGATTTTTTTCACGTAATATCTCTTGCGTGCAAATTTCAAATTTAATATATTAGCAACTCATTTTTATGGCGGATTCGGCATTTGTCGAATCTTTGTGGTTATGGGCGCTGCCCTGATGTAGTTCGTAAAAAAATCTGTTTTTATAAAGGAGCGCAGGATGTCTCTTTTAGGTTGGATTATATTAATCGTAGTCGTCATCGCTATTATCAGCGTGACGGCTTTTGCATTTGCCAAACAATATCGTAAAGTCGGTCCCAATGAAGTTCTGATCATTTCAGGAGGTAAGCAAAAAACGGTTACTGAACCGGATGGAACCACCAGGATGATCGGTTACCGAATGCGAATCGGCGGTGGTACATTCGTTAAGCCGTTTATCGAATCCACCCAGACTTTGCCGATCGATATCCTTACCGTCAACATAAAAACCCCGGAAGTTTTAAGTAAAACCGGTGTGAGCCTGAACTGTGAGGCTCAGGCGCAGGTAAAGGTCGGAAGTGAGGAATGGATGATCCGTAGAGCCGCCGAACAGTTTTTAGGTAAAGGCTCTGAGGGAATGAAAGATGTATCCCGGCAGGTTGTCGAAGGATACATGCGTGGTCTAATCGGTTCGATGAGTGTGGAAGAGGTTTATCAGAATCGGGATGATTTTGCCAAACGGCTGAAAGAAGATTCCAAGGAAGACTTCGCTCGTATAGGCCTTGAAGTTGTCGCCTTCGCCTTAACCGATATCGCAGATACACAGGGATATATCGAGGCGATGGGACAGCCGCGCATTGCACAGGTGAAAATGGAAGCCACAGTCGCTCAGGCAGAAGCCGACCGCGATGCAGCTATCCGCGCCGCCGAGGCTCGTAAAGAGGGCGATATCGCCAAGTTCCGCGCCGAGGAAGAAATAGCCGCTGCTAATCGTGATTACGAAACCAAGCGTTCGGAGTATGCCGCCGTGGTCAATCAGAAAAAGGCGCAAGCCGATATGGCGTATGACCTCGAGAGACACAAACAGACTCAGGACCTCAAGCGGGAAGAACTCGCGGTTCGACTGGTTGAAAAGGAATCCGGCATCAAGATCGAAGAAGCCGAAATCAGACGGAAAGAAAAGGAACTGGAGGCAACCGTGCACAAGATCGCCGATGCCGACAAGTATCGTTCCCAGGCGGAGACCGAGGCTACCAGTTTCAAACTGCTTCAGGAGGCAAAAGCAAACTCCGAGTCTATCCGCTTACAGGGAGAAGCCGAGGCCGATGCACTTCGCAAAAGAGCAGAAGCCTTTAAAGAATACAATGAAGCCGCTGTTTATAAGATGTTTATCGATGTGCTTCCTGAAATGGCGAAATCGGTTTCCGAACCGTTGGCGAAAGTGGAAAAAATAGTCATGGTCGGTGATGGCGCAGACGGTGCATCCAAGCTTACCGGTCAGGTCGGCAGTATAATGGCGCAGGTACCGGAGCTTTTACAGAACCTGAGCGGAGTGGATATCAAAAAGATTCTCAAGCGCCTTGAGGGTAGCGAAAATAAAGCGAGTAATGAAGGTTAAAGCCGGGAGTTAAGTTGTTATGCTTTCTGAAAGAGTTCAAAGAATAGGCTTATCTCCTACCCTTAAAATAAGCGGTAAAGCCAAATCAATGAAAGCGGAGGGGATCGATGTGATCGATCTTTCCGTTGGCGAACCGGATTTCCCCACACCGCTTAATGTCAAGCAGGCCGGTAAACGGGCAATCGATGAAAATTTCACTAAATACACAGCAAATCCCGGTATACCGGCATTGAAGCAGGCGATAATAAGGAAGCTGCAGGACGATAACGGATTGGTATATGAACCTGAACAGGTAATTGTCTCATCTGGCGCAAAGCAGTGTTTGTACAATCTATGTCTGGCGTTGTTTAATAAGGGAGATGAAGCGATTATACCTGCTCCTTACTGGGTGAGTTATCCCGAAATGGTCAGAATCGCAGACGGCGAACCGGTATATGTCCAGACAAAGGAGGAGAATGAGTTTCGCATAACACCGGCTGAACTCACCGCCGCCATTTCGCCGGCTACGAAAGCGATATTTATCAATAATCCCAGCAATCCCACCGGCTCCGCTTATTCCCGCGATGAACTCGAGGAATTAGTCGAGATATGTCTGGAGGAAGGTATCTTTATCATCGCCGATGAGATATATGAAAAGCTTGTTTATGATTCCTATCATTTCGTATCGGTCGCATCCCTCAGTCAGGCTGCTTATCAGAACAGCGTGATTATTAATGGCGTCAGTAAATCGTATTCGATGACCGGATGGAGACTCGGATACGCCGCCGGTCCTCCCGATGTGATATCCGCAATGAGCAGAATTCAATCGCACAGCACATCCAACGCCAGCTCTATATCCCAGAAGGCTGCGTTAGAAGCGCTCAGCGGCCCTCAGTCGGAGATATACCGCATGAACATGGAATTCCAGAAGCGTCGCGATTACATGCTGCACAAACTGCGAAGTATGCACGGTGTATCCTGTACGCAACCACAGGGCGCATTCTATCTCTTCCCCAACTTTGCCAATTATTATAACAAAGAACATAAGGGAATGGAAATCCGCAATTCTTACGGTTTGGCTTACTATCTTTTAAAGCAAGCACACGTGGCGGTGGTACCGGGAGATGCTTTTGGCGATGATAGGTTTATCCGGCTTTCCTATGCAACCTCCATGGAGAACATCCGCGATGCGATGGACAGGATAACCGAAGCCATGTCCAAACTGCAGCCCACCAGGAAAGCCAAAGCGATCACACTCAACAACTGGAAGACTGTCCGCAAGGAATTTGTTGAAACCGAACGCAATGTTTCCGTAGAACAGCGCGAAGCGTTAGTAGCGGAATGCGAAAATTATCTCAGCCATGACAATTACTACGAATGGAATGCTAATATAAGCGGCGTCATTGTCCAGCTTCGCACCAACCATCAGCATCTCTATGATTACTTCATAGAGAATTTCTATCCGGCGCAGATCGAAGCTGATTTGGAACCGCACGGAATCATTTATGCCGTCGGTTGGATTCCCGGGCGGGAACCGCGGGCTTATTATAATTCAGAATCGCGAACAGCTTTCCTTCTGAAATCAGCGCTCTATGGACAGGTTCGTTCACTGGCGATCGGATTGGTTTCAGACTTGAGCGAACGTTTATACGATACCTGTTCGGTGCGGGCTTTCTGTTTCGATTACGATGGTCATGGTGTTCTTATTATGGCGCCGGAAGGTACCGGGAAATCGAAATTCTTGGCGGAATTCCTGCGAACTCCCGGTTTTAAACTGGTATCCACCGATGTTGTTTTTGTACGCTTCGCAGGCGGATTGCCGATTGCTGACACCCCGGAACGGAAGCTCTATTTCCGCACCGATTTCGTCAAGCTCTACCCCGATTTCATCCCGCTCTTCGAACGCAGCAAGTG
>WJIR01000307.1 GCA_014730175.1 Candidatus Zixiibacteriota bacterium | reverse complement strand
GTTAAACTGATAACGCGAACATCCTTATTTCAGCAATGTCATCCGCTTGGTGATGACCTTATCTCCAATTTTCAATTTATAGAAATACACTCCGCTGGAATAATTCGATGCATCCCAGTTGACGCTATGATATCCGGCTTCCATGTTGCCGTTTACCAAACTTGTCACCCGCTGACCGAGGACATTGTAGATATCCAGGTTCACACTGCTCGCTACCGGCAATTGATACGAAATCGTGGTGGTAGCGTTGAAGGGATTGGGATAAGCGTTGTCCAGGGCGAATTCGGTCGGAATTAACTCTTCCCCGAAAAAGCCACCTTCGATAGACCAGTCGGTTGCACCATCAGCTACACGAGCTCCAGTGACAGTGAATGGGAATAATACGGAATCGCATTTGGTATCGGGGCGATCGCCACAATAAGCGATATAGTCATAGGTTCCTGCAGGCGCCCAATTGGGTACATTCTGCGTCGTGTGTGCGGTCATCGATTCATCGGGATCAAGCGGGATATTGTTAAACGCAAATTGACGATAGAAATTGCCCTGATACAATACTCCGCCCCAAACGTCGGTAATTATCGGATCTGGTGTGGGATTGCCGATATAGCCGGTTAAACCGAAGCTTCCGCCGGGAGGCACAATCACCGGATAATCGTCGGGAATCATGTTTACATCACAACACAGAAACTCAAATGCATCAATAGTATAATCACCGCATGCTTCATTAAAACCGTCGACAATTATATAATAGACATTACCAGCTGTTAAAGGAACATCTTCCAACATCGAAACATATGGCCATGGAAAATTGGGAGTATAACAAACATCTTCTGAGCAATCAATCTGGTTACCCTCATAATTTTCATAGATGAAAAGTCGGGTATCGTAATCCGAACCTGCGCAAAGGCTAATGGTTATTTCCATATCCTCAGCAGGAGTATACTCATATACTACATCCGGGCCGGAAATGTCGGCATACGGGCAATTACCCGGTCCGGCATTAATATAGTCATTATAAAAGCCACAAGTTGTACCGTAATCACTAAATGGTAATGATAGAATCTCAAAAGCATCGTTGATCGTATCCCCACCCTGCCGTGATATTCCCCGGTCGGAAACCTGATCTAAGGAGATTCCATGAATAACTTTAAGATTATTTGTATATCCTACAAATATTATTATCATAAAAACAATTAAATTAAGTTTATTAAGCACTTTAGCCTCCTGTTCCACACTACTTCAATAATGTCATACGATTTACTTCGAGTTTGTTATCCACTCCAATTGTATAAAAATAAATCCCCGATGCCACCTCTTTTCCTTTGTCATTTCTTGAATCCCAAATAACGGAATTACTTCCCGATACCATATGTTTATCGATTAAACTTGTCACCTTTTCACCGAGTAAATTGTAAATCGATATTTTCACATGCGCTGCTTTGGAAATTTCGAATCTTATAGTTGTAGTTGTATTAAAGGGATTTGGGTGATTTCCCAAAGCGCGCAATTGAGTTGGGATGTTAATATCATTGAAATCGTCAGTCCATTTTCGTTCATTGGACAATTCTCCCCATACTCGATATTTGTAGATAACCGAATCCGCCTCGCAAGGAAACCATCCAAGGCTTTTTAAAGTAATGGGATCATAAAGCCTGTAAATAAAGGTTTGAAGTTGACACCCATCTCCGTCCGCTGAAGAATCGACCACTGAGCAATATCCAGTGCAATAATTCGTATCCGAATCAGACCAACCTTTGCTACCGTAACCTACGCCCCACACATACGGAGTATCAACATAGGATTGAGAATAGGTTATATCCTTGTTTATAGTAAATCTTTTTGCCGGGTACTCCCCTGATGATACGCAAGTGTCACCTGTTAAATTGTAGAAATACAAAGTATCAAGAGCGCTCGAATCAGCTATAGAACCTCCGTTTGCCGTATAGGATGATAAATCATAAAGTGAATCCAATCTAACCATCGCAGTGGATATTCTGATAGCCCCATGACCATACAGACTATCCCAGGTCCATTCATTTGTATCCGATCGTTCATCCCAAGTGGAATACTTCAACATCCATTCATAGTCGTCAGTCCAAAGGGTATCGTTGATGCTTCTTAGTAAAGCGATTCCCCCTGACACCACCGGTGTAGCAGCCGAAGTACCGGAGAAGTAGTGAAACGAATTCCCATTTTGTTGTTCGTTATTAGTTGTCAGTACGCTATCACCTGGTGCCAGAAAATCAAGGTTACCGCCGTGATGTACAACGTGATCGCATTCGCCATTTTTAGTACACCTTAAGCCATCATCTCCGAATGAGCCGACACAGGTTATCCAATAGTCGTCATCGAAGGTTGCGGGATAATGGTCTTCATCTGAGGGTGATGTCGCTTGCCCTCGAGCAGCTACGACGCTCGCTCCAACGGAATAGCAGTAGTTCACTGCCCCGCGAAGGGTTTCGTTGTAGTCTGCGAATCCCCAACTGTTACTGAGAATCTGACATCCATAATCACCGCTCGGATCCGCCACATCTCTTAAGATTTCTGCCATTCCAGCGGCCCCCTCGCTAGCAATGTCGATCCTAAATGCGTATATACTGGCTCCTACATCACAGGTGTCATCTTCGTCCCACCAGCCTCCAGCAACACCGGCTATTCCGTAATCATTGTTTGTGATTGCTGCCGCTATTCCAGCACAATTGGTTCCATGACTTCTGGATTGAGCTGGGTAAGGGAATGAATCCTCTGGTTCTGCTTCGTAATCCCACCCGCCAACAACTTTGCAATTGAATATGTTCTCATTTGGAGAGTTACCCAAATCATCATGGGTATATTCCACACCGCTATCTATAATAGCTATCTTTATTGATGAATCTCCGGTGGTGTGGTTCCAAGCCGTTGGGCAACCAATGCCAAAATTACTACTATTGTCCGGATCATGTAAAGCCCATTGATCATCCCACAGCGAATCATCAGGAGTTGCGCACAAGATAATTCCAGAATGATTTGGTTCCGCATATAAAACCGCGTAATGTTCCTTGATTCTGTCTATAATTTCCAGAACATCAACTCCTTGTTGAAGATGTAAAATATATATCTGAGACAAATCAGGCACGCGGCAGTTTCTATTGTGCACCACTCTGATAGTATCACCAGGATAGCAATTACTAAAGACCCTATCTATTGATACCACTCGACTATTGGTTAGCAGATTCCACAAGGAATCCTCGATGTCACATTGGTACAATGGTACATTATTTTGACCTTGCGGATAATCCAGATAACCATGCTTCAAGCGAACTATCAGTTGGTCTTCTTTGAAGTTCACGCCCCAAGCCATCCTAGATACGACAACGAACATGCAGAAAAGAATGCAGAGAGTAAAAATTGGCTTAGGATTCATATTACCTCCGCTCTTTTGAATACAGATATATTATAATCTTTTAATTTGTGCTTGTCAAGACGAATTTTTGAATGATTTTCAAATGAATCCAGAGTTCAACTTCTAAGTTGTACCTTTATACCACAGCTCCAAAATAGTCCACTACGGGGTATTTGTTTATTGTAACTACCTGCGGCACAAAAGAATAGATGCGCTGATCTGTTGAACTGGTTTAAAAGGACGGGATAAAATTCCCGACCTTTTAGTTAAACTGATAACGCGAACATCCTTATTTCAGCAATGTCATCCGCTTGGTGATGACCTTATCTCCAATTTTCAATTTATAGAAATACACTCCGCTGGAATAATTCGATGCATCCCAGCTAACGCTATGATATCCGGCTTCTACATTACCGTTTATCAATGTCTCGACTCTCCGCCCCAGGACATTATAAATATCCAGGTTCACCTTGCTTGACACCGGCAATTGATACGAAATCGTGGTGATAGCGTTGAAGGGATTGGGATAACAATCAACAGATGATTTTTCGGCAACATACTTACCATCATCCATCCATTCTCCCATTAGATTCCAGTTATCAGCATCACCAACTCCACCATTGTACATTACCGCAAATTGGAAATTCGACGAGCCACACACGTCAACGGGATAATCCCCATAGTATGCCCAATACTTATATGATCCCAATGGCGCATAATTAGGCACTTGCTGAACAACATAAGCTTCCAAGCTCTCGAAAGGTTGTAGTGGGATGTTATTATATCGACGTAAAGGTCCGTATTCCCCATACTCGGGAACATCCAACATAATCCAAACATCGGCTGAAAATTGCTCGGGGCTCATATTATCAAGATAACCGGTATAACCGAATTCTCCACCGGGCGGAACTATGGGAGGTCCTCCATCCGGTGTCACCGAAATTTCGCAAGAGGGGCACTCGTAGATATCAATAGTGTAGTTTCCCGATTCCATTGAATAGCCATCCACAAATACATAATAAGTATTGCCGGAATTTAGTTGAACATTATCTAAGCGAGAAACCCAGGGATGAGGGAAAATAGGAGTATAGCACTCATCATCGTCGCAGCCAATAATATTACCGAAATCATTTTCAATTATGAAAAGCTTCGTATCATAATCGGAGCCCCTGCATAGTGAGACGCCGATTCTCATATCTTCATCAGCCACGAATTTATAAACAACATCAGGGGCAAAAGCCTCCCACGGACATGCAACTTCATAATCATCTGTATAGCCGACTGTAGTGCCAGAATCGCTAAAGGGAATCGATGGAATTATGAAAGCATCCTCTATGGTATCCCCCCCTTGACAAATAACATCAGGGGCGGGAGTACTGATTGTATTCGATGTAAATGGCTTATCGGGATTCGTTCTATTTTGGCCTGCAAAGAGCATTGTTTCCGTAGCTGCCATAGTCACAAACGTCATTATTATAATAAGAATTACTCGCATTTACCATCCTCCTAATTAAAAATTATTCAACGAATTAATGTCAACCTTCTCGTTTCAACAGCCCCGCTCACTTTCAATCTACAGAAATAAATTCCTGAAGCCACCTCTTGTCCTGAGTTATTCTTGCTATCCCATATTATGGAGTGAGGGCCACCTGATAATTCCTTATTTATCAGATTCTTTACTTCCCTACCGAGTAGATCGAAAACTGACAACTCTACTATCGATTTTTCGTTAATTTCAAAATCTATCGAAGTTGAGGAGTTAAATGGATTGGGGTGATTGCCGACTATTCGAGAAGGCTCGGGAACCAAAAAACCAGCTGTGACTTCATCCCATCTTCTACTGTTGGAGGGTATGCCCCACAGTTTATAGTTTAACGAAACCGACTCAGCCATACAAGGAAGCCAGCCGACGAACTGCATGGTAGCGGCATCATAGCATTTGTAAACATAAGTGAATAATTCGCAACTTGATTCATCCGCTGTTCCGTCCACGACTTTACTGAAGCCAAACATGTAATTTGGGTTAGCGCCGGAGAAACCGCGCGAACCATGTCCTCCCCCCCAAACATAAGGCAGGGAATCAAAAGATACAGGATATGTTACATCGACGGTCACACTACACCTTTGAACTGGAAAGGTATGTTCCTCCAGTGAATCCAAAAACCAAGGGATATCCCCAATAAAAGTATATAGTTCTGTACTTGACGAATCTTGGAATTGTCCCCCTGTAGCAGTTTGGGAACTGAGGGTGAGTAGCGAATCCAATCTTTCTATGGCAGTGGATATTCTAAGGTCACCGTGTCCATACTCCTCACACCAGGTCCATTCATCAAAATTACTATCAGGATAGAAAGTGGAGAATTTCAGCATCCATTCATAATCCTCGTTCCAAAGAGTATCGTTAATGCTCCTGAGCAAGGCAATTCCACCAGCGACATGCGGAGTTGCCGCAGAAGTACCTAAAAAATCCTCCCAATAATCTCCATCTACGTCATCGGTTGGAATCAGATATCCTGGTGCTAGTAAATCAATTCCGAAGCCGTAGTTTGAAGAATAAGAACAATATTGATTATCTTGGCAAAGATAACCATCCAATCCGTACGATGCAACGGCAGTTACCCATTTATAATCGTAATCTGCAGGATATACTTCAATTGGGAAATCCTCTACTTTTCCACTTTGTATTTTCGCCGCGACCAGATTAGCACCAGTGGAATAAACATATCCCACTGCCCCTCTTAATGTCTCGTTATATTGGTCTTTTGCCCAACTATTGCTGATTATCTGGCAATTATATAAATCTGGATCAGCTGATTCCTTAAGTACTCGTGCAATCTTTGAGAATGCGGCATGTTCCAAGTCGATCTTCATACCATAAATTTTTGCACCGTAATAGGCACACGAATCAGAATCGGGCTCCGCTGGATACCAGCCCCCGGCGACTCCAGCTACACCATAGATATTATTTGTTATTGCCGCTGCTACACCTGCACATGCTGTACCATGGTTCTTGTTACTATTAAAAGGATAATCATCTTCAGGGAAATGATCATAATCGTGGCCTCCAGCTACTTTACAGTTCGGGAAGTCAAATTCTCCGGACGAACCCCCCAAGTCGGGATGCTTATAATCGATTCCCAGATCAATAATAGCAATTTTTATTGAGGTGTCGCCATAGGTGTGATTCCGGGCTGTAGGACATCCTATGCCGAAAATGCTGTCATCATCGGGAGTATGTAAATTCCACTGATCATCCCATAATGAGTCATTTGGTTCACTGCACAAGATGGCGCCTATGTGATTCGGTTCAGCGTAAAGCACCGCTTTGTGTTCATATATCC
>WJIR01000306.1 GCA_014730175.1 Candidatus Zixiibacteriota bacterium | reverse complement strand
CGTTCATACTGCGGTGATCATCCAAATGAAATATGTGATTCAGTTGAATTTCAGTTTACAGTTACAGGTATGCGCCTAACCGATGGCGCCGATGATTGGTATCTGAATGAAAGATGGTTTGGAGATGAACACAAAACAGGCGACCCAACTGAATGTACTCTAAATAATGCCTATCCGAATCCATTTAATGCTCTAACCAATATTACTTTCGGCATTCCCGAAGCATCCGAAGCAGAGCTGGCTGTATACAACCTGAAAGGGCAGAGAATAAAAATATTAACAGACAGTTATTTTGATGCCGGTTATCATACGGTAACCTGGGACGCATCGGACTTGTCCAGCGGCGTTTATTTTTACAGGTTGACTGCGGGGGATAAGGTGTTTACGAAGCGGATGACATTGTTGAAGTAAACCGGAGGTATGTCCGGGGATAAGAGGCGGGAGATGCTGAAAAGCTCTCCCGCTTTTCATCCTAACAGAGAACTTCTGGATTTCTGTATTACGAGGTTAATCCTTTCTGAATTCAAATACTACCATCCATCTATCAAGCTCATCGAATTCATAGTACTCGATATTATCAGAGAAGTCCGTCAAAGTATTCCGTAATTCGTTTTCATCGGGGAAATTTTTAATTACTTCATACGGTGATCCATTGGGTAATTTTCGTATACTGACACGGTTATCATCCGAATCGTAATAGAAGGGCTCATTCTTAAAGTAATCCTTGAAAGACATGTCGAGGAAGATTGCTTTAGCCCCGTCCCCCATTTTAGCGGCTGCCCCTTCAAGAAATTGGGGAATGCAAGCTTTGGGAATATGTGACCACCAATCGGAAGCAAAGAGAACCTCGAAGGTATCTCCTATATCAGGGAGCTTATAGGCATCGCCATGGCGCAAGATAACATTGTGGTATTCCGATAGTTTTTCCCCGGCTATTCCCAGCGCTTTTGAACTGATATCAACCGCAACCACCAGCTCAGCTCGTTTGGATAGCGCTTGAGTCCAGTTGCCGGTACCACAGGCGATCTCAAGAACCTGTTTACTGGCTACGAACGGCGCAACTGTTTCTACAATCGGTTTGAGTAACTGCTCCATCTGTTCATTGGAGATGTAGTTCATGTAATAGTCATGCCATATAGCGCGGGCATCGTAGTAGAGATTCATCTGCTCTATCAATTTTCGATCGTGGCGACTATTCATTGATTTGGGTATGAATTGAACCAGTTTCTGAATCTATCGAGAAAGCTGTTAATGCTGAGATAAGTTACCGGTATAAGGATGAGGGTAATCATAGTGGAAACAAGCAGTCCGCCGATTACCGATCGCGCCAGCGCAGCTTGAATTTCGCCTCCCGCTCCTGCGCCAAAAGCCAAAGGTAACATGCCCAGCACCGTGGTACCGGTGGTCATCAAAATTGGTCTGAGCCGCAATCTTCCGGACTGTATTACTGCATCCCGGATACCGAGTCCCTGTTCGCGGCGCATCAGGTTGATATAATCTACCAGAACAATGGCGTTGTTTACCACTATTCCGACAAGCATTATAATCCCCATCAAACTCTGCATATTCAATGTGGTGCCTGTAAGTAGGAGAGTGGGGACAACTCCGATTATGGACATCGGCACCGCCACCATAACAATGAGGGGATCCAGGAAACGTTCGAACTGCGCCGCCATAACCATGTAGATAAGTATCAGCGCCATAATGATAGAGAGATTGAAGTCCGCTTGTGCTTCCTGCTGTTCCCTGTATTCGCCACTGAAAATCAAGGAGAAGCCTTCCGGGAGAGGATAATCATAAAGCAAATCCTGCAGTTTCTCGACCACATCCCCCAGGGCAGCTCCGCTTTCAAGATTAGCGGTTATATAGGTTACACGCTGGCCATCGACACGCTCTATTTCAATCGGGCTGCGGCGTCGTTCCGAAGATACGAATGCCGAAACAGGGAGAATCTGACCTCCGGCTGTCCGCACGGAGATATTACTGAGGTCATTAGTACTCAGTCGATCCTGAGGTTGGAGGCGTACGGTAATGGGGTATTCTTCGCCGCCTTCCCGAAACACGCCTGCTCGTCCTCCACCTACATTCGTCTGTATTACCCGGGCAATCTGACTGACCGAAAGGTCCAACTCGGCGATCTTTTCCCGATCAATCACCAAATTCTGCTCCGGTCTTCCTTCCCTGCGGCTAACCCGGACATCGGCTATCTCCGGCACCTGTTCGGTTATATTCAGTATATCCTGAGCCACCCTATCGGCGAGGGCGAGGTCGTAACCTCGAAGCTCCATCTGGACAGCTTCCGCACCTCCGGAACCGAAAAGCCTGCGCAGCATCCATAAACCTGACTGAGCGCTCACCCTTACATCAGATCCCGGGACCTTTCCGCTGACATGGCTGCGGATTTCATCGGCGAGTTGAAAGCTGTTAACTGTGCGGACATCAGCATTCTTCAGCGAAATTTCAACTTCGGCATCGCCCGGGCGGATTTCAACCGAAATATGCTCAACCTGATCCATAGGAATTATTTCGCGGACGATCGATTCCATCTCGTGAAGGTATTCATTTACAACGGCGATATTGGTTCCCTGCGCCATTTCCAATTCGATATCTATCTCGTTCGCATCAGTTTGCGGCGCAAGTTCAACCGGCAAAAATTGCCATAGAAAAAGGGTTACTATCAGAAGCCCGCCTGAAATTGCGAACACCGTCTTTTTGCGTCTAACGGCGGTTTCGATAGAACGGGTATAAAAACCTTCAAACCGCTCCGTCCATCGGGTAAACCTCGATGTCTTGTTTTTATTAGAATCACCCTGCCCCTTAACCGTTAAATAGCGACTACCGAGCATCGGAACAAGCGTTAACGCCACAAACAGCGAGCAAAGAAGAGCAAAAACTACCACGAGCGCCAGTTCTTTAAACAGCATTCCGGATATAGTCTGCATGAAAATCACGGGCAAAAAGATTACCGAAGTTGTCAGCGTGGATGCGATTATAGCGCCGGTTACCTGCTTGGTGCCTATCAGAGAACTTTCCTTGAGAGTTTTTCCTCTTTCTCTCAGCCGGACTATATTTTCCAGAACTACTATGGAGTTATCGACGATAAGCCCTATTCCGAGCGCAAGACCGCCGAAACTCATTTGATTAAGTGATATGTCATTGAAGTATAATAATCCGAAAGTGGCTATCATCGATATCGGGATTGATAAAGCTATTATAAAAGTCGTGGAGCCGTTTCTAAGGAAGACATAGAGGACGAATATCGCCAGCAACCCGCCCCACAGAGCTGCTTGCTTAACATTATCGATCGCGCTCTGTATGAACTCGCTTTGATCTATAACCATCATCAAGCTGATATCGTCTCGTTCCCGGTTGATTTGCTCGGTAACCTCTCGGGCGGCTTCGGCGACAGAGACCGTATTTGCGCCGGACTGTTTACGTATTCCCATTCGAACCATCGGACGACCGTCTATCTGTACAAGCCTGTGAACATCTTCGTAGCCGTCAACAACCTCGGCTACGTCGCGTACTCGAATCGGTTTTCCGTCAATGACAGTAATAATAGTTGATGAGATCTGTTCTATAGACTGAAATTCACCGCGGGTACGAACGTACATGTCGCTTATACCTTCCCGGACATCCCCTCCCGGAAGCGTAACATTCTCCCGCAGGAGCGCCTGCTGTACATCGGATGCCGACAATCTACTGGATGCGAGCCGATCCCGTTTTAATCGAACCTGAATCTCGCGATAAATGCCACCCCAAACATCCACGGAACCTACACCGGGAATCTGCTCGTAACGTTGGGATATTTCACGTTCAAGTATGCGGGTTAATTGCTCCATGCTGCGGTCTGATTGTGCGCCGAGAATAACAACCGGGAAGTTATCCGGATCGAATTTCCATAGTCGAGGCGGTTCTACTTCAGGGGGAAAATCATCGCGCACACGGTCTAAAGCAGCTCTGACGTCATTAGCCGCGGCTTCGATATCCGTGCCCTGTGCGAACTCCAGTGTAACACGGCTCCGCCCTTCCTCCGAATCCGACCTGATCTCCTCCACATTTGGTACGCTCGCTATGGCATTCTCGATTCTGTCGGTTATAATTGTTTCTATCTCCTCAGGTCCCACATTGGGATAGCTGGTGGAGATACTAAGCATGGGGTATTCGATAGGAGGAAGCAGATCGACCGGCAGAAAGCGAAATCCCATCACCCCTACCACAATGATAATAAGGAATAACATGGTGGTCGCGATAGGACGGTTGACAGCTATTCCGGTTATGTTCATAGTGATGCTCCACCGCGGGAAGAATCCGAATGATGAGTTACGTTAGTATCCTGAGCTGAAGCCTGTTGCTCCCGCAATAGCTCATCCAAAAGGTCCTCGCGCTGAAGGTTTTGGAGATATTCCACCCAGGACCACTCAACCGGACGCACCTTCGCCTTCCCCGATTCTCCTTCGAAGAGGTCCTTACCCACCGTTACCACCCAACTATCCGGTTCCACGCCGCTTATGCCGGCGGTCATCCTGCCTGATGCGATAACCTCTACCGGCACGAATTCAAATTCGACCGGCTCGGATAGATTGCCTTTTCCCTTACTTCCGGATTTGACCGGTTCATCTGGGATACGATCGAGTGTATCGCGGCTGACATAGACCCCTGTAGCTCCTGTCAAGGGATTTTCGTACAATGCGCTAAGGGGGACTAAGGTCGCCTGTTCGCTTTCACCATAGAAAATATCGACCGTGGTGAACATGCCGGATTTCAGGGAATGATCCGGATTGGCTATGTCGATTTCAGCTTCGGTGCTATGAGTAACAGGATGAAGGAAAGGGGAGATGCGTGAGAGTGAAGCTATCAGCATTCCGGACGGCAGTACCGGCGCCTGAATTTCCACCCGCTGTCCGGATTCTATATAATTAAGCATACGATCGGTTAAAACAACTTCCACTCGCACAGTGTCGAGTTGACCGAGAGTGAATAACCGAGTCGAAGGGCTTACGCTCATACCGACCTCAGCGTTGCGATTTCCGATAGTCCCGGAAACCGGCGCCCGAATGACGGTTCGGGAGAGAGCTTCTTCTCGCTCAGCCACCGTAGCCTGAGCCTGTTCAACGCGCGCCTTTGCGAGCTCAACATCAGCTTCTGCCGATAGCGCCTGCGTTTGAACGGTTTCGAGTTCGGCTTCGCTGGCTAATTCCTTTTCCGCTAATGAAGTTACCCGTTTTAACTCTGCCTGGATTTCTTTTAGTCTCGCCTCAGCCTGTTTGTATTGAGCATTCGCTATCCGGAGTGAAGCCTGCGCCTGTTTAAATCGTTCACGAAATTCGTTATCTCTCAAGCTGACTAATGCCTGGCCGCGAACTATGTCGTCACCATTTTCAACATGTACATTCCTTATAACAGCGCTTATCTCCGGGTAGATTTCAACCTGATTTTTGGCTTTAACTACACCGCTCAAACGTTCGGTCAGAGGAAGCGAGCCGTATCTGGATTTTACCGCCTCAACCGCGGGTATCAACCGCTCTCGCGAATTGCCGGATCGACCTTGCTCTCCCGAACATCCCTCAAAAAATAATGCAGCAGCAAGAGCGAATAACAGATAAAGCATTGATGTATTTTTCAGGATAGCTACTCCTTTTACCGAGTTAAATAATACTACCGATGGAAGAAGGAATCAAAGATTGTTACTCCTTCAATTCTACGTTATACCGGAAATCCCTATTTTTAGTTCCCGGCTGCAATCAGTTGGTTCTAATATACCCGAGTATTTTTGCAGCTCCAGCTTTCTGTAGAGTAAGTCGAGATGTTTTCTCTTTTTCGATCTCCAATCAGATTCCAGGGCTAATCCGGTATATGCACCCCAGGACATGAAATGAGTACTTTTTTTAATTGCATCCGCATCAAATCCATTAAGTGTATTCTTGATATTCTTGGTCAGTTTTCGGTTACTTATGCCCATTTTAAGTAGCAAACGTACAATATCGAACCATCTCATATATTGAAGTTCGCATGAGGGATTAAACCATTCGCAGAAAACAATGCTCGCCGGCGCAACTAATTGCGAACGCTCAAGTAAGTATATTTGCGGCAAATCCATATGAAGCCATTTGCGAAAACTTTCGTTCACAATCTCGAGATTACCTTCATCCCGCCATATATCAGTATATGCCAGCGCTATAAGATGGTAATAGCCGGGAATTGGTTTTCCTGTAGACACATATTTCCCTCTTCTTATTTCGAAGAAGTCATCGGGTCGCTTTGCATCCCTCACGCTTTCAAATGTTTCGATTGCCTCGGTAATCTCACCGCGGATAGTTGATTGCGATTTCGTGCGGGATCGCGCCATGCAGGCGGCACGGATCATCATGGATCCCCCGAATTTCGCATCGTCGAGATACTTCCCAACCTTACCTATACCAAAAGACATCTGGTCGCTATCTTTCATATTCTCGATATGATCGTTACATTTGCAATAATACTCATCCGATGCCGGAAGATAATGCTCGGAAAATATCTTGTTGATTGCTTCCAGGCTATTGGCGCCGTGGAAAGGGAGTCTATCGATATCGCCGTCCAGTAGTCGCTTGCATGCGATGATTCTGGGATGATCCTGGATTCTGTTTTGAGGTGAATCCTCGGTAGGCAAATTAAGGAGACTCCGGTAAGCTGCGAACAAAGCACCGGAGACATTACTCTCAATCAACTCTTGAATTAAGGTATCCTTATTCATCGTTTCCGGGATGGTTTTGCGGTCCGACCTTTAATAATATAGTCGAGTGAAATCGTGCCGCTGCCCACGATTAGTAAATATAGCGACCCGAAAAGCATGGCGAAATCGGTCCGGGAGGCGTGCGCCATAGACCAGAATCCATAACTGCTTAAATCGCGGAGATTCAATCCCCAGTAACTATGCCCAAGGAGAATCGGAATTTTGGTGGTGATAATCGCTGTAATCATAATGATAATCAGCGAGATAGCGGCAAGCCTGGTTAATAGTCCAACCATAAGCAAGGATCCCGAAATTATCTCGACCGCGCCGACAAAGTTTGCCAGGATTTCAGGAGAAGGCAAGCCGATAGATTCGAATCGTCCCACTCCACGGGCATCGGGAATGATGAATTTCTGAATGCCCTCCGAAAGGAAAACAGCCCCGACGACAATCCGAATCAATATGGATGCGGACGGAGCCCTGGTTGACATGACTTTTTCTATTACTGTTTGCACAAGATTCCTGTTATGCGGTGTTACGAAAACTAATTATAGCTCAGACTAATTCCCGAGGCAATATTTTTCTCGATGCAAAAAAGGCTTATAAATGGCTATCTCTGCACACCTATAACGGATTAGTTCCTTCCGCAGCTTATATTTATGATTATCAAATGCGATTGACTTTATAAGGTAAGTATTCTTAAATTACGCAATATCAGGTTCAATGGTAACGACTGTTGCCGATGAATCTCATAATGAAATAGAATTCTGTTCGCGTGGAGGATTTTTTGAAAGTAGGTTTAGCGCTCGGAGGAGGCGGCGCTCGAGGGATATCGCACGTAGGAGTTTTGCGGATATTAGAAGCCGAGGATATTCCGGTTGATATAATATGCGGAACGTCAATGGGGTCGGTCATCGGAGCAATTTATGCCTTTGATCCCGACTCAAACAGATTGGAGAGCAAAGTAAGAGAGTATTATCATCAACACGAACTCGGCGGCTCCTGGTTGAAATTCATTTCTAAAAATAAAGAGGATTTCAAGAGGAACCTTTTTGTGGAAATGTCCTATTATATTAGAAAGCGATACATGGCGCTGGTTGCGCTTAGAAGGGTAGGATTGGAAGTTGAGGATACACTCAGGAAACCCCTGGAGCAGTTGCTTCCTGATATTAATATTGAGGATTTGAAGATTCCATTCGCAACTACCGCTATTAACTTAACTAAAGGAGAAGAGGCTATATTTTCAAAAGGTTCCTTGATCGATGCGGTGTACGCTTCCTCGGCTATCGAGGGCATTTTCCCGCCGTTGATGAAGGAAGGAAACCTTTATTCCGACGGAGGACCTACATCTAATGTGCCTATCGAAGCTTGCAGGAAATTAGGAGCTGATTTCGTAATTGCCGTCAGTCTTCCATCCCTAACGATGGACGAGGGGAAATTCTCCAACGGTTTGGATGTAATTCTGCGAGCGGACAATATCGCTGTTAGGAAACTTGGCAAGAAGCTATTGGAAGGCGCGGATATAATTATTACTCCCAATGTGGAAGATGTCCATTGGGCAGCATTCGACAATATCGACTATTGCGTTGATTCCGGTGATCAAGCCACCCGTGTTGCTCTTCCGACAATAAGAGAACGACTGCGAAAACACCGTTCTCCTTTCAGAAAAGTGCGTACCTATCTCGCATCAAAATTACAATGAAGGATTTAGAATCGTCTGGCGCACCGAAGGATATTAATGAACGAAAATAAAACTATCATAATCGGCCACAGGGGGGCGCCAATTGATGCCGGATCCGAGAATAGCCTGGAATCATTCGGAAAAGCTATCGAACTCGGCGCTGATATGATAGAATTCGATGTTAGAAAGACCAAGGATAATATTCTGGTAACCTATCACGATCCCAAAATCGATGTTTATCGCTTATCCGATCTTACTTGCAATCAAGCGAACGAATTGATACGGGAAAAAAGGTCCCGTATTCCGAAATTATCCGAGGTTCTGGAGTTTACCGACGGCAGGATAGATCTGGATATCGAGCTGAAGGAGCCGGGATATGAGCATGAAGTACTTAAGCTTCTCGATAGGCACTATCATTCGGGGGAGTATATTATCACGTCGTTCAAAGAACAGATATTATCTCGCATAAAAAAGCTTTCGACCGAGTCCAAAGTCGGTTTGCTGATCGGCGTGCAAAATCTGTTCTGTCCGAATTGTAGAGTGTTTTCGTTTTCGTCGAGAGTGAACTGTGTCCCCGCCGACTGTCTGGTGCTTCACTGGAGCCTCCTCAGGTTCGGAATTTTGAAA
Organism: Candidatus Zixiibacteriota bacterium; assembly: GCA_014730175.1. Classification (GTDB taxonomy): domain Bacteria; phylum Zixibacteria; class MSB-5A5; order UM-FILTER-46-8; family UM-FILTER-46-8; genus WJIR01. Next base: position 8,725 of record WJIR01000306.1, on the reverse strand, counting down.
CGTTTGATGAAGGAGAGCATACCGGTAATAGTATGGACAGTTAATGATACAAAGATGCTTAGATACCTGTTGTCGCAAAACATAAAAGGCATTATTACCGATCATGTGAGTTTAGCTGCTGCCCCTACTCTGGTTTCATCGAGTTAATCAACTCATTATTTATTTTTCTGTATTGGACATCGCCACAATCCGACTTGACGATTATTCGCGCTGCGTCCGAGTCTTTGTGACTTCCCGGGCAAACTGACCGACTAAATCCGCCGGTCAGCGCTCCAGCTCTGATGGTATCTCATTCAGTTATGCCATCCCCCGACTGCGTCCCGCATCTCGTATATCTACTTCAGCAATGTCATCCGCTTCGTGAATACCCTGTCACCAACGGTTAATTTATAGAAATACACTCCGCTGGAATAATTCGAGGCATCCCACGATACGGTATGTTCACCGGCATCGATTCTACCATTGACCAGCGTGCTGACTTTCTGCCCCATCAGGTTGTAAATATCCAGCTTAACGGCGCCGCTCTGCGGTAACGTGAATCTAATCTGTGTTGATGCGTTGAATGGATTTGGGTATGCATCATTCAGAGTTAACACTTCAGGGATAGTTTCCGATACTTCCGAACCAGCAGCGCCATCCCAGCCGCCGTTCAGACGCCAGCTATTTGCTCCTCCGCTTATGCGAGCGGCGGTTACAGTGAAGACGAATTGGGCGGAATCGCATCGCATGTCCGTCGGATAGTCACCACAATATGCCTTGTATACATAAGTCCCTGCAGGTGCATAGTCAGGCACGGTCTGATTAAGATGAGAGCTGATATACTGCCCGGCAGTTAAATGTATGTTATTGAATTGCCATAGCGTATAGAAGGAACCGGAATACTCAACACCTACCCATACGTCGGTATCAATCGGTGAACCGGTAGGATTTCCTATCGTACCGGTCAGACCGAAGGATCCGCCGGGCGGAACGAAAATGGGATAGCTGTCCGGCGTCATTTCGACATCGCAACAAGAATTTTTGTCGAAATATGCCGCTCCGTACGGACTCGAGGCTCCAACATAGACTATTCCATAACTCTCATTGCCGAGGTATTCGATAGATGGACGCACGGAGGCGGGTTCATGGGAACTGATGTTAGCCGCGGATGTCCAACTACCACTGTAATCCCGCCAGATATATCGTTCTTCTTGCGGCGAACTATGGAATTTATAAGCGATGGCTACGCCGCCGCCATCCCTCGCCGTTAGGTCCGGTTTCTGATGTAACGTATTATCATCATCAATGTCCAATCCGACTCCCCACGTGGAACCGCCATCATAACTCACAAGATATCTTACCGTATAAGTAAAGGTGCTGGTGTTATAATATCCAAATACACAGGTGACTGTGTCCTGATAAGCCCCGATGGCGGTTGTCTGTGTTGCGGAACCATTCAAGTCGTATGCATAGGGATTTGACCATCCGGTATTTCCGCGAGTGTAGACTTCAACGCTATCATTGAGATCAATATAACTTATCCATACGTAGTCGTTGGACCAACCCTCATTGGTACAAACATCCAAACCGCGATCCGCATAGTCATTCCCCATGGAAGGTGAGTTGTCAAACCATATAACGTTACTGACGTCGTTGTAGTACACATGCAGATTCCCGGCATCATCGATACCCGTATACCATAGATGGTTGTTATTATAGTCCTGGTTTGATGTGATACGTACTTCTTCTAAAATTCGAGGATTGATAACCGAGAATACATCGACATACCAGCTTCCGTCGGGAAAGGTATCCCGCGCTCCATCGGATGCTCTAAAACGCATTAAGCCAGCCTCTGTCTGCGGATCCCAGTTGCTGAATGCTACATAGCAGTGACCGTCCACAACAGTCGCACTAATAGACTCAATACGGTAAGGACCGAAAAACATATAGGTTTCATTCCATGTATCTCCGCCGTCAGTGGAATGATAAACATGCCACGAGGTATAATTATCATGGTCGGCGAGGACAACTGCAAACAGGTTGCCGGAAGCCCGGTGAATATCAAGTGCAACGGAAAATATCGAGTCTTCGGTACCAATCCGTACATCCGCGCCCCAGAGTAGGTCATCTTCGAAGAGAATAGGATTGCGCCAGTTTATCCCGATGTTGATATCCTTTGTGCTGCTCAATTCTTCGGACTTCCGAAATAGTTCCAATGCCACCTCGAATTGTCCTGAATTCCAGAGATGCTCTATTTCGCGAGCTATCGGAGATGTTTTTTCTACATCCGATTGTCTCGGTAAGAAATCAATTTCCGAGTTCTTACGTTCTGATAATTCCATCCGTTCCAATTCCACCCAAGGGAAAGTTGCTGCAAAGCTTTGACCGGCAGCAAACACAAACATACTGAAGAGGATTGCAATCAACGGCGGTTTTATTATATCTCTTGTTTTGATCTTCATTTCATTACTCCTTAAAGGTTTTAAGTCTCTTGCGTTAGTTTTCAGGTGTTAATAACTATTGGGGAGTACATCTTTCAGGATGCTACTGTACATTCTCAAACCCCTCATTGTATAATTCCGAAAAAGCAGAGATTCTTACACCCTCTGGTAAATTTATGTTTTTGGAGTCAAAATTAATCTGAAGAGTATTAATCCTGAAAGCTGTTTCCTTAAAAGGAGATGCAAATCTAATGTCTCCCTCTCCCCGAATTATTCGGGGAGAGAGGAGTTCTTTACACTAAAATTATGAGAGACAATCTCTACTTCAACAATGTCATCCGTTTGGTAAATACTTTATCACCTGCAGACAACTTGTAGAAGTAAACACCGCTGGAGTATTGCGAAGCATCCCAGGTTACCGAATGATATCCGGCTTCTTTGACGCCATCGACCAGCGTGCTGACTTTCTGCCCCATCAGGTTATAGACATCCAGCCTAACATTTCCGCTCTGTGGTAACGTGAAGCTTATCTGTGTCGATGCGTTGAATGGATTCGGATAAGCGTCCATCAGTGCATAACTCAATGGAGTCTCAGCATCAGTTTCATCGCCGACGCCGAAGAGACCGCCTTCGAGATACCATTCATCTGCGCCACCATCTACTCTCGTACCTTCAACAGTGAACGGGAAGATTGCCTGGTCACAGATTACTTCCGGTCGATCGCCGCAATATGCGATATATTCGTAAGTGCCGTTAGGTGCGAATCCCGGTACATGCTGCGAGGAATGCGCCGATAATGATTGTCCCGGATTCAAGGATATGTTCGAGAAATTGAACTGCTGATAGAAGTTATTCTCGAAGAGGACTCCGCCCCAGACATCGGTAACGATCGGTTGGTCTGTGGGATTGGCAATAAATCCGGTGAAGCCGAAATTACCGCCTGGAGGCACGATGACCGGGTCGTCATCCGGTATCATATCCACGTCGCAGCAGGGCTGACCGAGATCTGCCCACTCGAAATCATCTATAGTAAAGAAGTCGCCGGAATTGTGTATCTGAACCGCAACAATATTATCGTATGGAGAGTAAACTTCCAGATAACCATTCTCACCGTAATTCTCGGGTCCTTGATCCGTGTGGATTACGTTGAAATCCTGGTCGTAAGCCACCAGATTGAAGTCGCCCTGTCCGCAAGTATACCATACACCTACGTAGTTCGTAGGCATATCAAATGTTACATCGATGTACGGCACACCGGCGGAGAATAAAACGGCATGTCCGGAATGAGGCGGGTAGCCTTCATCGTTATATCCATAGACCTGATTTTCAAGAATCGTCGCTTCCGGGCCGAAGCACAATCCTTCATAGAAACATCCGAGGTTCTCACCACCCCCGAAGTACCAGTATTGCTCCGGAATGTTTTCGAATTTAGCGTCGCTCTTTTTCTTCTTTTTGGCTTTTTCAGCGTCAGCTTCCATGTGTTCCGGCTGCGGTTCATCTGGATTAGCCTCCTGGATCGGTCCATCATAATCATTCTGGCCACCCGCGGTAACTTTATTAACCGCGCCTTTTGCGGTCACGCCAAAGAAATCCGCTATTTCCTTCAACTTCGAAGCGCCATCATTACAGGAACCGACATTGCATCCCCATAAATGAATGGTTGCGTTATCGCAGAATTTTCCCTGCAAACCGGCGAAAGCCGTCTTCCATTCGGGATCATTTCCAGTGTTGATATGCTTGGAGGCATCGTAGCCGACACCATCTCCAACGCCCTGCACGCCCGGAGCCGCATGGCCTCTAAAATGAAGGTCTTTGATACAATCGCCCTCTTCGAGCTGATCGAGTATGCCTTGCGCCGCTTCTTCCAGGTCACCCGCCGGAACGCCAACCGCTCCATCCGGAAGATTCTCTTTGTTATGTTCATGGTTTGTTTCAGCATCGGGATCATCGGACTTCTCGTAAACTACAATCTCCTTCTCCGCAGCCCATACCAGTCCCCCGGACGGAATCGTAACCGTGATCAGGAAAATTGCGGTAATTATAGTAAGTAATACTTTTTTATTCATTTGAAACTCCTTATGTCATTCAGTTATTGCATTTTACTGCTGTGCATTATCTTTGAATAGCGTTTGGGCATCCGGGGAAACATAGTAGCAGTTTCCTCTGACGCCTTTGAGTGAAAAGTGAGACCAACGCAAAAATAAGTGGTACACTTGTCTCTCTCCGTTATCGAATTTCGCATAGATATATGCGTTGTTCTTTGCATCCAGTCCTGAACAATCTCTTAATGTGTCAGCTTCAATACCGTTAAACATATCAGCGATGGTCGAAGGACTGACAACGTTGTAGTTAACCAGACTATCCGGGAGTTCATCGCTGGTGTTTACGCTAGCTTCGTAAACTGCCACTGCCTGAATGGTATCAGGATCGGGAACCTCCGCTGATGCGTTAGATGACATAAAGGCACCTGTAATTAAGATAGTGAAAATGAAAATGATTGGTATTCTGAGACTGTATCTCATAATTACCTCCTTGATGAATTAAGGCTTTTATTTTGTCTTCGCTTGGTTCAGTGAAGAATTAGTTAGGAATTATTGATTTTTATTCTATAAAATAACCACTTGTATATATTCGAGCGAACAGGTACAGGACCTGTTCGACTCGATTATTGATTGTTTATTTACTTCAAGAGTGTCATCCGTTTGGTTATTACCTTACCCTCTGCCTCGAGTTTGTACAGGTAGACACCCGAAGAATACTCAGAAGCGTCCCAGGCAACGGTATGATAACCGGCGTCCATTACACCATCAATTAACGTGGTAATCTTCTGCCCCATCAGGTTATAAATCTCCAGTGATACATTGCCCGCCTCCGGCAATCCGAAGGAGATATTAGTTGTTGCATTGAACGGATTAGGATATGCATCCATAAGTGCATAGTTTAAAGGAAGCTGATCGGATTCTATCTTCTCCAGCCAGCTACCGTCATAATCCCATTCGGTGTAACCACCATCAATTCTCGCACCGGCAACGCTGAAAGTGAAGCAGTGCTCACAGGCAGGTTCCGGGTAACCGTTTGCATAAGCGCAATACAGATATTCTCCCGGGGGAGCAAAATTAGGCACCCGCTGATTCAGGTGACCCGATAAGGTCTGTCCCGGTTCGATACAGATATCTTCGAGTAATCCTTGCTCGTAGAAAACTCCCTGAAACTGGACGCCCCACCATATATCAGTGCAAATAGTGGTATCGCATATATTGCTGACATTACCGGTGAACCCAAATGAACCGCCAGGTTCAACTACAACCGGATCCTCATCGGGAACCATCCATATACGACAGCAAGTCGGCATCTGAGGCGTAAGAATCGCTTCGTTGGTGAAAACCGATATTCCCTGGCCATCCGGAGCGGTAACCGAATACTGCACTATTAAAGCCCCTTCTTGCGGAAGCGGGTCGGTCCAGAGTGTTAACGGTTCGCCAACCATCTGTTCCGGCTCAAGTACTCTCCAGTCAAGATTCTGTATCTCCGGATTATCCTGATTTAATTCATCCAAAGGGAAAATCACTTCGGAATATGCCCATTGACGCTCAATCGTCCAGGGGAACTGCGGATATTCAGGAAGACTATCGGGAGGCCAGATTACATCGCCCACAGGGCATTCATCGGTCTCTTCCCAGGTCTGACTGGTGAAAGCTATGGTTGCCACCACGTCTCCATTGAATGTCCAGGTTGCTTGTTCAGCCACTACATCCTCGAATCCCGAATATAATTCGTATCCGATATGGACATAAGTACAATGCGGAATTGGTGTGTTGGGATCGCTCCAGGTGATCTTAATCCGGCCGTTGCCGAGATCCTCGCAAACAGGCGGACCGTTGAAGGTGCCCCAACCATTGTAATAACCGGCAACATCGGCACAGGTTAAGTTGGGACCACGTAAGATCAACTCGAAGTCGTTAACTTCTTGTTCGGTAAAATTGTGAAGGTCGAAATTGGACAGTGTTCCGTAAATCCGAGCCGCATCAGTTTGCGATCCGATCAACAGACTCACCCCGATAGCAATTGCAAAGGTTAGAATTGTTCGTTTCCAAAATGATTTTTTCATTTTGTGAACTCCTTTTTTAAAGTTTTTAATGATTTATGCGGCACCATCTTTAAACAATGCACATAAAATGAACCAAGGACCGCGGCGGAAGTTGGCAATGACCGGAGAGCTTTCGACGGCTCAGAGAGGAAAACTAACTTTTTTGTTCAAGTCCTTGGTGAGTATTTCTGGTATAGAAATTCCTGACTTGTCGTGTTTAAGCTACCTGGTAGAATAAATCGATGTTGAAATTCCCACCGCACCAGCAAAACCATAGTAAATTAGTCAAGGTTCCTTGTCAAGAAAAAAACCGCTGTATATTACAGTATTGACGTAACACGGATAAAAATACATGATTATACGGATAAGGATTTACAGAATGAATAAAAAGGGCTGAGACGAATCGCCTCAACCCTTGTTAGAAATAAATTGGGGCTCTATATAGAGGATGATATGTTAATTACGCTTTACTTACTCTTATTCTTCCGGAGGTCTCGTGTGCTTTATTTTCTCCCAGAATGTTTCGTAATCGAACTCTACGAAAAAATCATTTCCTTCAGGGATATGGCATTGTAAGCAGGTTTGTTCATCCGGGATAACCAGACCAGCAGCAAGGGAAGCTTCCCTGTCTTTCATCACCTTCATGCTCTTATAATCCGAACCGGGTCCATGACATTCCTCACACTGAACGCCATCTTCCATTGTATAGCTGTCTGCTTTTGCTTCGGAAGGAGCTTCATAAGCGGTCACATGACATTTCAGACATTTTTCGGATTTCTGAGGATCGTCTATTCCATGCTTTTTAGCATTCTCTTTAGCCTTTTCGGTGGCTAATGTTTCAAAAGCTTTGGCGTGCAGTGACGACTCCCAAACCGACCACTGATCTCCATATTTCTCCATCTTGTGACAGAGCTTACATTTCGATGCTCCTACATATTGATGGTCGACCTCCGCTAATGCCAGCACGTAAGTGAATAAAACCAGTACAAACAGTATGAAAACTATTGAACGCTTATTTAACATATAATTCTCCTTATTAATTATTTTTCCTAATAGTACTAATTCAACCGTCCATAGTCAAGTGATTTTATAATCAATTCAAATATATGTAGTTACTGACCATTTTGCTCCGCATCTCCTTAGTCCGCCGATACCATCAGATCACTAACCATTTTCGTGAATTTAAGCGGATTCCGCGGCGCAGCGCCAGCGGTCAGCAGTGCTTGATCATGGAGCAGCTCTATGTAGTCCGATAGCCGGGGGTCGGACTCGTCCTTGTCATACAACTCCTTTAATTTCGGCAGTAACGGATGATCCGGATTCAATTCCAGTATCCGCTTGGAAGGTGGTACGTCCTGGTTCATCGCCTTCATAAGTTTTTCCATGGTGATATCCAGTCCCTCTTCATCAGCAACCAGGCAGCATACAGAATCGGTCAGCCTGTTGGAGAACCTGACCTCTTTAACATCGGATTCGAGTTTTTTCTGCATAAATTTCAAAAGCCGTTCATACTGCTTTTCCGATTCTTTCAGTTTGGCTTCCTTTTCCTTTTTCTCCTCCTCAGTTCCAAGGTCGATATCTCCCTTATTAATCGATCTTAGCTTCTTTCCGTCGTATTCGGTAAACCGCTGCGTACTCAATTCATCGATGGAGTCAATAAACAAAAGTACTTCATAACCCTTGCTGTTGAATATCTCCAGGTGAGGCGAACTGAGCGCCGCTTCCCGAGACTCAGCGGTTATGTAATAAATCTCCTTCTGTTCTTCCGGCATCCTTTCTACATATTCTTTCAAAGAAGTCGGCTTATCCGGCTCGGCTCTGGTTGAGGTATATAGCGCCAACTCCTTAAGCTTGTCCTGATTCTCGAATTCGAAATAAAGCCCTTCCTTTAACACCTTCCCGAACTGCTTGTAGAATTCATTATACTTATCGCGCCCCTTCTCCTTAATCTCGGCGAGTGTATTTAAAACCTTCCCGACCACGTTTTTCCGGATTCTGCGGATAATAGCATCATCCTGCAGCATTTCGCGGGAGATATTCAATGGCAAATCACTTGAGTCCACCACACCTTTGACAAAACGAAGATACTCCGGTATCAACTCCTCGCAGTCATCAGCAATAAATACATTCTTCACGTAAAGACGAACTCCTCTCCGGCTGTCCCGCCAGAAAAGATCTATCGGAGCCTGCGATGGTATATAAAGCAATGCCTTGAACT
>WJIR01000305.1 GCA_014730175.1 Candidatus Zixiibacteriota bacterium | reverse complement strand
CTCCACGACGTGGGAAAACTTCTTGAGTATAAGAAAAAAGATGGTGATTTCGTTAAATCAGCCGCTGGTAAACTAATGAGGCATCCGTTCTCCGGCGCTGCATTGGCATTTGCCCATGGGCTTTCGGAGGAAATCCAGCACATGATAGCTACTCACGCACACGAAGGCGACGGCGGATTTCGTTCCGTGGAGTCGATAATTGTCAACCATGCCGATTTCGTTAATTTTGAATCCCTGGGCGGGAAAATTTAAACTTGTATATATCTAATCCGCAGATAACAAAGCAATACCGAAAAAATACTTGTAAGTCTTTCGCCATTCAGACATCTTGCTCCGGAGGTTAAGTGCTTGGTCCCGTTGAACCCTACCGCGTAAAAGTTATAGAACCAATCCGCATGCTCAGTCGCGATGAGCGTGTCGACAAAATCAAAAAGGCTTCTTTCAATGTTTTTCTACTTAGAGCAGAAGATATTTTCGTTGACCTGCTGACCGATTCCGGCACATCGGCAATGTCGGACAATCAGTGGTCGGGATTGATGATAGGCGATGAGTCCTATGCCGGCTGCCGAAACTATTTTCATTTCGAAGAAGTGATCAGGGATATCACCGGTTTCAGAAATATTATTCCGGTTCATCAGGGACGCGTTGCCGAAAACATACTATTCTCCAATTTACTCAGGCCGGGCGATTCGGTGCCATCCAATTGCCATTTCGATACCACCCGCGCCAACATCGAGAATCAGGGCGCCGAAGCGGTCGATCTGGTAATCGACGAAGGCAGACAACCCGATGTTGACCATCCTTTCAAAGGGAATATCGATATTGATAAGCTTGCCGAATTTATCAAAAATGTCGGAGTCGAGAAGATTCCGCTGGGAATGATGACTATTACCAACAACACCGGCGGCGGTCAGCCTGCTTCCATGGAAAACATAAGGAAGGTTTCTGCCATTCTTCGTGAGAATGGCATTCCGTTCTTCTTCGATGCCGCCAGGTTCGCTGAAAATGCTTATTTCATCAAGATGCGCGAGAAGGGATATTCGGATAAGAGCGTGAAAGAAATCGCTCGGGAGATTTTCTCCTATGCCGATGGCTGCACTATGTCCGCTAAAAAGGATGGGCTTGCCAATATCGGCGGTTTCCTGGCATTAAATGAAGAGAATCTTGCTACAACTCTAACCAACACTCTGATACTTATCGAAGGTTACCGCACTTACGGTGGAATGGCAGGGAGAGATCTGGAGGCGGTAGCACGCGGATTGGAGGAAGTCACCAACGAGGATTATCTCGAGTATCGAATCAAGCAGGTGGAGTATCTGGGCAATCAGCTAACCGAATCCGGTATCCCGATCATTAAACCTACAGGAGGACATGCCGTTTTCGTAGATGCCGGGAATTTCATAGACCATATACCTCAACATCATTATCCCGGGTGGGCATTAACTGTGGCGCTGTACCGTGAAGCCGGAATCCGCAGCGTGGAAATCGGCAACGTTATGTTTGCTAAGAAGGACCGGGAAACCAAAAAGGAAATCTACCCCGCTCTGGATCTGGTGCGCTTGGCGATTCCCCGAAGGGTTTACTCCAATTCCCACATGGAATACATCGCACGAGCCTTTAAATACATTAAGGATAATCCCTCTTATGTTAAAGGGCTTAAAATAACTTACGAGGCCCCCATGCTGCGCCATTTCACCTGCAGGTTCGAAGAGGTGGCATAATTCAGCTCAATACTACTTGAGCAGCGTTATCCTGCCTGTTAGGATTTCATCATCCGTTGTCAGCTTATAGAAATATACTCCGCTGGGATAACTCGAGGCGTTCCAGTTTATTTCATGTTTTCCCGCTGCACTGACCTTGTCGAGTAATGTAACTACCCTTTGCCCTAAAATATTATAGATATCCAGCGACACCCGGCACTCCGTTTGCAACTCGAATTTGATTCCAATCGAAGTATTAAAGGGATTCGGATACGCTTTAATGGTTGACCTCTCCCCATGCGGCGTTCTTTCATCGTCCCAACTCACCCACTCCCCCTCAATAGCCCATTTATCATGCCATTCCTCCTGAGGAAATCTGTCAACGCTGAAGAGGAACTCGGTTTGATCGTAGATAATCCCATTACCGAAATCAGCCGCTCGAGCCAGGTACTCATATTGCCCATGCGGCGCATATTGTGGGACATGTACCGTAAAATGACCTGTGATCAATTCATTGGGATCAAGCAATAAATCATTCAGATACTGCAATTGATAGTATTCGAGTTCCCAGATCACCCCCATTGATAAATCCATAACGAAGGAAGTATCACATTCGTTCAGGATCGAACCTGTTAATCCAAATGACTGTCCCGGATAAACAATCAACGGCAGCGTTCCCGGATTAATTTCGATATTAATGCTCGGGAGCCTTGGCGTATGAAATGTTCCCATATCCGCAATAGTACCATCGGGATCAGGTGGGCTGTCGGGATCGCCAGCATCGATACAAGGCGAATAAGATCGCAGGTGGTAGTCATCCCCCTGAGGATTCATAAAAATAGGATCTGTCAATATGTTTCCGTCTCCCGGATAACTCATGGAGAGATCGGAGTAGGTAATCGACGGACTGGAATCAACAATATCATTATTCCAGATGATAGAGTTTTTTATGTTGACATCACCCATTACTCCAAATTCCTCATTATCAGCAATTGTATTATTGAGAATTGAAACAAAATTCCCATCTATATCCTGGATACCACCGCCGTAATTTCTAGCTATCAAGTTTCTATAAAGCTGGCAAGAACTTCCTTTCATCGTAATCCCGGCGCCGCCCTCATGTCCAATAACGGTATTGTAAGCAATGCTGTCGGATGATAATACGACGAATATCCCTGCCCCAAGGACATCTACCCCAATAATTCCATTACTCTCCAATGAATTGTCAACTATAAGGTTATTGCTGATTTCCGTCTGGATATTCGTGGCGGTATATATAGCGCCAGCGAATGCGTATGTCTCTGCAGACGACCCCCACGAATACGCACGTGAATAATTATCATAAAATTGGTTGTGAACTATTCTGCTTCCGGTAGTTTGTGTACAATACAACCCGCCGCCTGCTGCGTATGAATAAGGCGAATTGGAGCTTGCGGAGGCAACCGTATTATTCCCACTGATAACGTTGTCGGTTAATAGTATGGAACCTCCCTTCACGAATATCCCTCCCCCTCTGCTATCGGCCCAAGCGCTGTTTTGCTGATCTATCGATACCTGGACGAAGGCTCTGTTATCGATTATGCTATTTTGGCTAACAACAGCCGTGCTTTCAAGACTGTAGATACCACCGCCTTCTCTTTCCGCCCCGTAGTCGTAATTGATCCAGTAAATCATAAATCTGGCTTCGTTCTCAGAGATGGTGTTGTTCGATATATACACATTACTTCTGAGAATCCTTATACCGCCGCCATAATTTTCCGAAATTAGATTTTCTACTACTGTGGCGTTTGAAGTATCACTTATTATTATGCCCGCTCCACTCGGCGCTGTCCAGGAATTACCCGCCTTAGACCAGCCGCATTCATGTATATAGCAGTTGGATATTGCAGTATTGGTCCGGTAACAATGTATGCCGCCTCCTATTTCTAAAACCTCATGACCGCAGTTATTCACTTCACAATTACTTATCATAATATATTCCATATCATAACATCGTATCCCCACATCACCGTACGTTTCCAATTTCACATATTCCAGTCGTGTCTGGCTCGATGCCGAATAAAAAGAAATCCCCACCCAACCGCTGTCAACACTTTGCGGACAGAATTCGATAGTAT
>WJIR01000304.1 GCA_014730175.1 Candidatus Zixiibacteriota bacterium | reverse complement strand
GCAGTTGACTCGTTAAGAGCGAACAAAGCACGCTCCGTACTAACCATGCTCGGAATAATCATAGGGGTTGGCGCTGTTATCACCATGATAAGTCTGGGGCAGGGGGCAAAGAATGCAGTGCAGGAACGGATAAACGCCCTCGGTTCCAATTTGCTCTTTGTCCGTCCGGGACCGGCCCGCAGAGGACATATCAGAATGGACTACTCTAATATCCGGTTAACTATGAAGGATATCGAAGCAATAAAGCGTGAGGTTCCCGGAGCCCTTTACGTAGTTCCGGAGCAAAACCGAAGAGCGCAGGTCAAGTATTTAAACCGGAACTGGAATACGTATATCCAGGGCACCACTCCGGACTACCGTTACGCACGTAATGCGGAACTGGCTTATGGTGAATATTTTACGGCCACCGATGTGGAAGCCAAAAGACAAGTTTGCGTGATCGGAAAGGAAATCGTTACCCAGCTATTTGAGGACTTTAATCCAATAGGGGAAACTATGAAGATCAGGGGATTAAATTTCGAGATTCTCGGGGTACTTGAGGAACGCGGAGCAACGATGTTTCACAGCCAGGATGACATAGTCCTCATCCCTATCACCACCGGTCAAAAGCGCGTCTTCGGATACGATTGGATCGAATCCATAAGTGTCAGCGTCTTATCTCCGGATTTGATGGATAGAACCGCCATTAATATCGAAAGAGTTCTGAGGAGAAACCATCGCATTCCCTACGGCGAAGAGAATGACTTTCATATTAGAAATCAAACCGATATAGTTTCCACAATGGAGGAAACCTCGGAAACATTTACCGCCCTGCTTGCCAGCATAGCTCTGGTTTCCTTGCTTGTCGGCGGGATCGGAATAATGAATATCATGCTGGTATCGGTTACCGAACGAACCCGCGAGATCGGCATCCGCAAAGCAATCGGCGCCCGCCGCAAAGATATCCTTCTGCAGTTCATTACCGAAGCCATCTCACTTTCGCTGGTTGGAGGTTGTATCGGAGTTTTTGCGGGAATCGGAGGTTCCCTGGCTTTAAGCCATTGGGCGCAATGGAATACATTGATTTCGGGCGAATCGATAGTGATCGCATTCCTATTTTCAGGATTAGTCGGTATTTTCTTTGGAATTTACCCCGCAGCCCGTGCCAGCAAACTTGATCCTATCGACGCTCTGAGATACGAATAATCCTTCCCATTTCTTCAAAATATGTTATATTAATATTGACTAATATGACCGGATTTCTTTTGTGAGATATCTACTCTATACATTTATTTTTATCATGTTGCCCCATATAGCCTTGGCTCAGGATACGCTGTGGACTAAAACCTTTGGTGGTTTAACCGTTTCAGCAGGGCACGTTGTAATTCAAACCTCCGATGGAGGTTATTTGGCGGCAGGTATGATTTCCGCTCCTTCGGGGGAACATTATGACTGCTATCTGGTAAAAACAGATCCTTCGGGACAACTTCAATGGGAACGAAAGCAAGGCGGAGAGTCCGACGAATATGTAACCGACATACACGAGACCTCCGATGGATATATTTATTGTGGTTTCACCAATTCATTTGGCGCCGGTGGTCAAGATGTTTATTTGGTGAAAGTTGATTCTGTCGGAAATCCAATCTGGTCAAGAACTTATGGTGGCACCGGTTCCGAATTAGCGGCTTCCATGCAGCCTACCGATGACGGCGGCTACATCCTCGCAGGCAGAACGCAAGGCACTTTTGGACCGGCAATAAAAATTTTAGCCATCAAAACCGATTCTCAAGGCGAAACTGAATGGCTGGAAACCTACGGCGCAAATATATCCATCGCTTCATCGATAAAGAAAGTGGAGAACAACGGCTATATCATTGCCGGTTACAGAAATGCCGATTCTTATCTCATAAGAATCAGCAACGAGGGCGACCTATTGTGGAGCAGGGCCTATGGCGGATCTGGAGCTGAAAATGCCGAAGATATCGAAGTTATTCCTGACGAAGGATTTATATTCACCGGATGGACAGACTCCTACGGCGCCGGAAGCTATGACTGCTTTTTGACAAAAACTGATTTCTCCGGTGAAGTTATTTGGTCGAAAACATACGGCGGCGAAAGTTGGGATGATGCGTTCTCGGTAGCCAAATCCGATGATGGGGGCTATGTTATGACCGGCTGGACTCAGTCTTTCGGCGCCAGGTTTTTCGATATTTATATAATTAGAGTTAATTTTATGGGGGATACTGTTTGGACACGAAAATACGGACTTGATGGCCAGGATGAATCCTATTCAATCCAGCAAACTTACGACAGCGGATATATTGTGACCGGAATACTTGATAACGAATTCGCTAATATGTGGTTGATTAAACTTTACGGCGAACAATCCAATCAATTGACTATCAATATGATACCCGAAAATCCCCCGATAGTCGTCCCCGCCGGAAGCTCTTTTACCTATACCGGTGAGATAACAAATAACACCGATCTAAACCTTACCACCGATATATGGATAGTAGCCGATGTTCCCGAATATGGATATTTCGGACCCGTATATCGGATAAGTAATCTCGCTCTGCAGCCATTCGAGACCCTTACCCAAATCTCAAATGCGCAGGAAGTCCCAATGGATGCTCCCCTGGGAAGCTATGAATATATCGCATTCTGTGGAGATTATCCTAACTTGATTACTGATTCCTCTTATTTCAATTTTGTTGTAACGCCTCCTAATTCCAACGGTTACCAGAACTGGGCAGTAAAAAACCGGTTAAAAACCAGTTCGAATCAACCGAAGGGTAAAGGTCCAGAATCGGTCTCAATCTCTCCCAATCCTTTCAATACGTCTACTCGCATCGAATTGATATCCGAATCAAGCGAGTTTACCGAAATTACCATAGTCAACATACATGGCAAAAAAGTTGACGTGCTCCATAAGGGATTTATACCGCCCGGCAATCATGTGATAAACTGGAACGCCTCAAAATTCTCGTCAGGAATATATTTTCTGCGGATACGAAATGCAGAACGGACTATCAGTAAAAAAATTCTGCTGATTAAATAAACTTCATGATAGCCATTCAATGCTCCGGTATAACCAGTTTGTTGATATGGCGGACCCCGACGGCATTGACGCCAGCGGGCAGGTCAGGGCGCTCGACGCCATTTGAGGATTATTTATGAGTTAATCTAACCCTGGAACTTATAGTACCCAAAAAACATTAAAAGTATAATGTTGACTTAAACGATTCTACCGATTAATATAGAACATATAAAGGGAACCTAACGACTAATAACGAAAAGACTATAGAATATGGCAAAACGCGATTATTATGAAATCCTTGGTATTGAAAAGGGCGCATCGGAAGATGCTATCAAAAAAGCTTACAGGAAGTTAGCCATTCAGTACCATCCCGATAAAAATCCGGGTGATAAGGAAGCGGAAGAGAAATTTAAAGAGGCAACCGAAGCTTACGAGGTTTTAAAAGACCCTCAGAAACGAACCCAGTACGATCAGTACGGACATGCCGGTGTTTCCGGTCAGCCCGGTTTTGAGGGATTTTCGAGCGGATTCGGGGGATTTGACCTTAGCGACGCTCTCCGTGCTTTCATGCGCGATTTCGGTGGTTTTGGCGGGGGCGGATTCGAGGACCTTTTCGGAGCAGGAACCACCGGCAAAAGAGCGAGAACAAGACAGAGAGTCCATCAGGGCGAGGATATACAGGTGAAACTACCCTTGACCTTGGAGGAAATCGAATCCGGTGTTGAGAAAAAAATCAAACTGAATCGATTCGTTAAGTGCGCCAACTGTAACGGTAACGGAGCGGAGGATTCCGGCGGTAAGAAAACCTGTCCTCAATGCGGTGGTACCGGTGAACTTCGCCGAGTTTCCCGTTCGCTATTCGGCCAGATAGTCAATGTCAGCGCCTGTAATTTATGCGGCGGCGAAGGTACCGTTATCGGAAATCCCTGCAGCGTGTGCAACGGGGAAGGGCGTGTCAGAGGCAGCAACACGATTTCAGTCAAGGTTCCGGCGGGTGTTGTCACCGGAAACTACATTCCTATCAGAGGTTCCGGAAACGTCGGCAGACGGGGAGGTCCTCCCGGTGATGTAATCGTGTTTATCGAGGAAAAAGAACATCCGGTATTTCAACGTCGAGGCGATGATCTTCTTACTGAAGTTGTTATAAATTATCCGATTGCAGCTATGGGCGGTGAGATAGAAGTGCCCCTATTAAGAGGTAAAGCCAAGCTGAAAATCCCCGCCGGTACCCAATCGGGTAAAATATTCAGGATGCGGGGCAAAGGATTGCCTCATCTAAACGGATACGGCAGAGGAGACGAACTTATCCAGGTGCTGGTCTGGGTTCCTGATAAACTCTCCGACGAAGAGAAGGAATTACTGAAAAGACTGGCTGAAATCCAGGGCGACAAACCGGCGAAATCGGATAAAGGATTCTTTGATAAACTGCGTCAGACTATCGGCGTATGATCGGCGAAAACGAGATAGCCAACGATTATCTTAAAGCTGAATTTCTGGTTCCGGCGGATTATGAGGATTGGATTGTCAATGGGATTCAGGAGGCTGGTTTCAAAGGTAGCCATGTTATCGAACAGCCGGATTCAATGATTAAGCTGCAACTATTTTTTGACAGCGGTATCAATCAAAAGGAAATAATCGCTGAGCTGGAAGAATTAATCCGGGAAGGCGGCAAAAGCTTTGGAGGGCGAACCGAAGTGGAGATAGAGCTAACCATTGAAAAGACAGAAGATTGGTTAGAACGAAACCGAGCGAGTTTTCCTCCCGTCAGGATTTCCGCGAATTTGGTGGTACTCCCACCGTGAGAGAATCCGGCATTATTCGATGAAAGGTTTAAGATCATCATAAATCCAGGAATCGGATTCGGCACTGCCAGACATCCCACAACGGTGTTGAGTATGCAGGCTTTAGAACGTTGTATCAGGGGTAATGAAGCCGTTCTCGATTTTGGTTCCGGAAGCGGAATACTGTCAATTACTTCCTACATGCTTGGCGCTTCGGAAGCTATCGGAATCGAGACAGACGCAGCGTCGATTGAAAACGCCCGAGAGAATCTCGAGCTTAATGATATCGAAAGTGGTATCGAATTTTATGAAAAACTCGGAGCCATCGAGGGTAGCAAATTCGGCATAGTAGTCTGTAATATCGATTTCAAGACTATTTCCAGGTTGATTGACAGGTTAAAAGAGCATTTGATTGCGGATGGGATAATGATACTTTCCGGACTGGAATCCAATGAGGAAGACAAGATTACGGAGCTATTGGCTGAAAATGGGATTTCAATCCTGAATTGGGCGGAATGCGACGGATGGATAGCTATCGAAGGTAGAGCAATCTGATGGAGATAAAAGCGACATACTTTATTGCCTCGCCTGCGGATATCAATGATGACAGTTTAATTTTACGCAACAGTGAGGCTCATCACCTCAGCAACGTTCTCAGGGGCGATATTGGCGATAGATTCTATGCCGTCGATGGCGCCGGCAATCGTTATCTCAGCGAGATTTCGAAGATCGAAAAGAAATCAGTGACGTCGAATATTCTAAAAACCGATAAGGGGATTGATGAATCAAGTCTGCATATTTCGCTCGCACTGCCATTGTTAAAAGGCGCTCGCATGGATTATGCCTTGGAAAAAGCCACCGAATGCGGCGTTGCCGATTTCATTCCATATAACTCGACTTTAGCGGTTTCCGATGTATCGGATAAGTCTAAAGCCGATAAAAAGAAACAGCGCTGGAACAATATAATTCGAGCAGCGGTAAAACAATCGCTGAGGTGTAGAATACCCGATGTAAGGGATTTAATTGAGTTCGATGACTTGATAACTCATGGAGGGGATTATGAATTGCGGCTGATTGCCGATCTCAGCGAGGACAGCATCTCGACTGAGGAGCTGAAAATTGATTCGGATGCTGAAAAGGCTCTGATGATTGTCGGTCCTGAAGCTGGTTTTACAGAGGGAGAATTGGAAACGGCTGAAAATGCCGGATTTGTGAAGGTTAAATTTGGAGAACGCAGGCTTAGGGCGGAAACAGCCTGCGCTGTTTTTCCATTTTTATTGCAATTCGCAGCGCGAAGGTTAAATTAAGTATTGATTTCGCTCGAGGTTATTGACAGATAATACCTAAAGTGGTAAATTTTGCGAAAGTTTAGACGAATCGGGATATGTTAGATCGAAATTTAACAGATAGAGAAAAGCAGGTTTTACAGGCGTTGATCGACCATTATGTCACCACTGCCAAACCGGTCGGTTCGCGTACTTTGGCTACTCGTTATAGCCTGGGCATATCACCGGCGACGATCCGGAATACTATGTCTGATCTGGAGGATCTGGGTTTGATAACCAATATGCATACCTCCAGCGGCAGGATCCCGACTGATTTCGGTTATCGTGTTTATGTCGATTTCGTTCTCAAACCGCAGGTTTTGACCGATGCCGAGCGGCGGAAGATAAAATCGGCTCTTCAACTGGAAAACCTTGCCTTGGGTCCTATTTTAGAACAGACCAGCAGGGTGTTAGCATACATTTCCAATCAACTGGGAGTCAGTATCGCCCCGAAATTTGAAGCCGGTATTTTAAGCAGGATAACTATGGTTCCGGTTGCGGAGAAAAGAGTACTGGTAGTGATCGCCGCTAAATCCGGTCTTGTGCGTTCCATTATCATGGAAGTGGAAACCGACCTTGCGCCGGAGGTGGTGGAAAAAACAGCAATTTTACTCACCGAACGTCTGTCCGGAACATCATTCGCCGAAATCAAAGATACCATCAGGGACAGGCTTCAGGGCCTCTCCGAAGGAGATCCGGTATTACTGGAATTGCTTTTGGAGTCGTACAACGAGCTTTTTTCCGAAAGGTTCGATGGGATACATTTCGAGGGGGCCTCCAACTTGGTCAAACAACCGGAATTCAGCAGCATAGACCGTTTTTCGCAGGTGGTCGGTTTGGTCGAGGACCGTACATTTTTGGCAAAGCTGATTTCAGCAGATAAGTTTGGGAGCGGGACACACGTGACCATAGGCCATGAGCTTGAATCGGAAACAATGAACTCGATGAGTTTGGTGACATCCTCGTTCAAAGCAGGAAAATCAAAAGGTATTTTGGGAGTGATGGGACCTACGCGCATGCCATATTCCAGGATCGTGTCGGTAGTTGATTTCACCGCCAAAATGCTGTCGAAAATGCTTTCCAAGTAGTATCGAAATAAATCATGGAGTACGGAATTGGGAAAAAAAGGTAAGAAGAAAGATGCAGAGAATACAGAGCATATAGATAAAGGAAATCAGGACAGTTACGAAAAGACAGAGCAGGTCGAGGAAGAAATCCGGGAAGTTACACCCGAAGAAGTGACAACGGAAACACCCTCTACCGAAGAAAAATATCAGCAGCTTGAAGACAAATACGTTCGGTTGGTTGCGGAGTTCGATAATTATAAGAAAAGAACCGCCAAAGAATATGGTGAGCTTATAAAAACCGCTAACCGTGATTTGCTGCTCCAGCTTTTGCCGATACTGGATCATCTCGGTATGGCTATCGAATCCGACACAGGCGACAACAATACGGAAGCGCTACAGAAAGGATTGCAGCTTATTCAACGGGATATGGAAAATTTCCTTGAGAAGATGGGAGTTACTGAAATCGAGTCTGTTGGCAAAATATTCGATCCCAACGTACACGAGGCAATGATGCAGCTTCCCAGCGAAGATTATGACGAAGGAATTGTCATGGACCAATCCCAGAAAGGATATATGCTCAGAGATAAAGTACTGCGTCCCGCCAAAGTTATAATTTCCACCGGATCCTCAACGGATAATACCGAAGAGCAAGGGGAATAAACTCGACATGGGTTAAACCCACTCGTGAGTTGTGATATAATACGAACCATTATCGCCCTGATTGCATCGGTCATTTCAACAAGTTCATCCGTCATTGCCCCGGCTTGATCGGGGCGGAACGAGGGACGACGAAACAATCCCCCTGGTTTAAAATTACTATTTTACAATTTGTCCATTATGTATTAAGTTCAATGAAAATATTCGAGCGAAAGGGAATAATATGCGATCAAATTTCTGGCAGATATTTTTCGGATTGTTGCTGGTTGTTATCGGGGCTTTGTATCTCTTTGATAGCTTCGGCTTAATGGACTTCAGTATCTGGGATTTCTTCGATAAATTCTGGCCCCTGATACTGATAATACTGGGGCTGATGATAATCTTTTCGGGAACCCGGGCTAATCGTATGGTTAAAGAGGGCGACGGAGCGAATACCGAGAGAGTTTTCGGGGATATTCATCTGGATAAATCCGCGGTTCAGAGCGGCGTAAACAGGTACAGTTCATTTATAGGGGATATTCATTTAAGAATCTCCGAGTCGGAATTGGGCGAGGGGGAGCATGAGATCCGGATTAACACATTTATCGGCGACGCTAAGATCTACTTGCCTAAGGATGCGCAATTCAGTTGCAAACATACCGCTGCAATAGGTGACTTAAAAAGTGAGGGAATGGAATTAGTAACCGCAGGTAACGGCAAATTCAGCACAAAAGAGTTCAACAGCGCCTCATCCAAGCTGTTTATTCGTTTCAGCGCTTTTATCGGCGATTTGAAAATCGTGGCGGTGTAACAGTTTTTATAAGTCGCGGGTCAAAACATATATGGTTTTGATCAGATCGATGATAAAGTAGGATAAGGAATATGAGACCCCGTCCGCGATGAAATCGAGGATGCCATCCTGCCGTGCTGTCGGGTGCCCTCGCCCGACAGCGAGGGCAGGTCGGGTTCCGGAATTCGGCCACAGCCGAGTGGAGAAACCCGACATACTGAATACGTCCTCGACAGTGACTCATCATGAATCGCGGATAGGGAGTGTCCGCACTACTAATAAAAGCGAAAATATTTGGGGCAAGCCATCCCGAGGTTGGTAAATCCCCAACCTACCTTAACAACACCATCCGTTTCACGGTGGATTCGTCCCCGGCAATCAACCTGCAAAAATATATCCCGCTGGAGAAACCCGATGCATTCCATGCTACGCTATGATTGCCGACTTCAACCGAACCATCGACAAGAGCAGCAACCAACTGCCCGGCGAGATTGTATATAGATAACTTCACCCGCGCAGGATACTCTATACAGTATCTGATGGTGGCGCTGGAATTGAGTGGATGTGGATTTACTGATAAGGAAAGGGCATCGGGGGGGTTAGTGGAGTCCTCTTGTATCGCGGAGATAGACGTGTCTATCTCCCCCTTTTTAAAGTAGAGGGCATAGTAGTACGGATTGTCACGCGTATCTATCCAGAAAAGGTATAGAGTATTCCCCTCAAGGGTTAAGAATGGTTCGGATGAAGCCTCCAGTGCAAAAGTAACTCTCTCTTCAGGTTGCCAAGTT
>WJIR01000303.1 GCA_014730175.1 Candidatus Zixiibacteriota bacterium | reverse complement strand
GCGAGAATTGATGCCGCATTGGAGGCTAAGCTGGAACGGAGTTTTAAGGGATAAGCTTTATGGTCAAGGTGATCTATTAGGGTTTAAATCAGTGATCCGAGGGCTCGGAGTAACGAATTCCGGAATTGCTGTCCCGGGTAATTCATAAAAAGCATAAATTGATAGCCGAAAGTTTACGCTGCTCTGGTGTGCTGGTCTTTTGAGAATTCAATAGGAGTAGTTCATTTACAAGCTGAAATTGAAGATTTCAAAGAAAGCCGGAAGCTCGAGATTTATGCGCCTTTGGCATGCTCCCGCTACTGGTGACGGAATTTAAGGATAATGCAGGCTAATACCTAAACACCAACTTAAAGCTACGATTTATCAATATAAATTTTTATTCAGAACAATGTCAGATTTTACTTGCTTATATAGATAAAATAATTATATTTATTATTACAGTATAGTTAATGGGATGTGGAGAGGTACTACATTTCAATTTTTAGTACATCGAAGTGAGTGCGTGTCTTTTTTCGCTACCGAACTAATCGAGTATGAAAACCAATCTGTCCGTACTTCTGCGTTTCCACCGGAAAACGCAGATTCATATACTTTCGTCAATGATTGACCATAAATAAATTGAGGATTACTGTGAGTATTTCATCACAAAAGCAGCAAGAACTACCGCTTTCAAAGGAGATGATATCTTTGATCATGGAATACTCCACGGACGGAATTATTATATTACAAGATAACCGGATTATCTTTTGCAATAAACAGTTAGAAAGGATAACGAAATTTGACCGGACGGAGCTCTCTTCCAAATGTATCGAGGACTTATTTCATCCCGAAGATCAAAAGACCGTGTCCGATAGTTTCGGGAAAGTACTAAATGATGGGGATAAACCGGATTTCTGCGAGGGTCGGATATTCACAAAAGATGGCAACATCAAAAATCTCTTATTAAAAAACTTCAATATCCCCTACAATAGCGATTCGGCTGTACTGGCGATTTTAAGCGTTCAGGACGAGGACGATAAAGAAATCAAATCCTTTGGTAATGAACAAACTTATCGGGAACTCTATGAAAGCGCCCTCGTGGGGCTCTTCAGGACACGACTGTCCGATGGAAAGCTGATGTGGTGCAACAATAAATTCGCGGAGATATTCGGTGCAGAGGATAAGGACCGGTTCGTTGGGAAAGTAGTTTCCACTGATTACTATATTGATCCTGCCCAAAGAGAACAAATAACTGCTGACCTTAAGAAAACAGGGAAAGCAGAGAATTTGGAGATTAAATTCAAAAAGCTCGACGGTTCGATATTCTGGACAAAAAGCTCCACATGGCTGAATCCCACAGCCGAATACATAGAGGGCTTCATGATTGACACCACGAAGGAAAAGCATATCGAGCAATCAATTAAGAAAAACGAAGACAAATATAGATCTCTTTTCGAGAACCTCGACGATGTTTTATACCTGGCTGATATGACCGGTAAGGTTACATTGATTTCCCCTTCGGTCGAAAAGGCGGCGGGATTCAACCCACAGGAGGTTATAGGTAAAAATATCGATTCATTCTACGCTGACCCCTCGATGAGGAAGACATTTCTGTCAATGATGGAACGTGATGGATATGTAAGGGGATTCGAAACAACACTCAAATGTAAAGACGGATCTGTTGCCTGGGTTTCCGTAAACGCTCATTATCTACGGGATGCCAATGGCAACATAGTCGGAATAGAGGGATTATGTCGTGATATCAATAAACAAAAGTGGATGGAACAAGCTTTAGCTGAAAGCGAAGCAAAGTATAAACAGCTTGTTGAGGGTTTAAACGAGGGACTATGTTCTCTGGATACCTTCGGGGAGATTACCTATGCCAACCGTCGCATGTCCGGATTATTAGGTTATTCCGCCAAAGAGATCCTCGATAAACCGCTCCGTTCGTTAATCACACCTGAAGGACAGGACGAATTCGATAGACTATTAGGAAGGGTAAAGCATGGGATCGGGGGTCAGTGCGACCTCGAGTTTTTACGAAAGGATGGCAGAAGGATTTACGCCAATTTGGGGATCTCTCCCATATTCGATTCCGACGGATCTTATTCAGGTATGATCGCCGGAGTGATGGATATTACCGAGAGAAAACAGGCTGAGTTTGAATTGCAGGAAAACGAAGCTCGCCAACGCCTTCTTTTAGCATCGATATCTTCTCCTGTTATAGCAATGAAAGAGGATTTGACGGTGCTTTACAGTAATGAAGCATTCGCCGAGTTGATATTTACGCCTTACAAAGAGCTTGAGGGAAGCAATCTTCGTGAAATATGCCCCGACTTTGCGGAGAGTGAGACCTTCCGATCCTATTTGAAGGTAATCGAGAGTGGAAAGGTTGAAGAGGTGGAAGAGAAGCTTGAGGATTGGTACCTTCATAGCAGAATCTATCCTACCCCATGGGGGGTGCTGGCAATAGCCGAAGATATAACGGAGCGTAAGAAAGCCGAGGAAGCCTTAGTAAAGAGCGAAGAGGAATACAGATATCTATTCGAGAATCTGCAGGATATATTCTATCGAGTCGACAATAATGAGAACATACTGATGTTTTCACCTTCGGTGGAGAGGATTACCGGCTACAAACCGGAGGAGCTAATCGGTCGCAGCCTACATACATTTGTCTATAACATACCCGGAAACCGCGAGAAATTCTTAGATGAAATGATGCGCAATGGGCGAGTGGAGGAATTCGAAACTGAGTTTAAAAGAAAGGATGGCTCAACCTGGCACGGGTCTATCAATGCGCAGCTATATAAAGATAGGCAGGGTAATGTACTCGGTATAGAAGGAATGGTTCGCGACATAAGCAAACGTAAAAAGGCCGAGGCGGAATTGCGCAAGAGCGAGGAAAAATATCGCAGCTTTCTTGAAAACCTCGCCGATGGATGTTACGTGCTGGATTCTGAATTAAGATATACATTTGTCAATGATGCCGCCTGTAATATGATCGGAAAGACCAAAGAGGAAATTCTCAACGCAAAAATCACCGATCTGTTTCCCGGATTTGCGCAATCGGGATTTTACAGATTGTATAAGAATTGCCTGGAGAACCAGAGAAACGGTATCCTGGAGGATTCCTACCGAACTGATGATGGCAGAACCGGCTTTTATAATGTCCGCGTTTCGATCGTACCCGAAGGTATTTTAGTGGTTGCCCGGGATATTACCGACAGAAAAAAGGCAGAAGAAGCTCTGCGTGAGAGCGAACAACGGTTCAGAGGAGCTTTTGAGTATTCCGCAACCGGTATGGCATTGGTCGGTACCGATGGTCGGTTGTTTAAAGTCAACAATCGTCTTTGTGATATGCTGGGATATACACAGGATGAACTACTTGGGAAAAACTTCGTCGATATCAGCTACCCCGATGATATCGAAGTGGCATTGACTCATTTCAACAGGATGATTGACGGAGAGATTCACAGCGCTCAATTCGAATGCCGTTATTTGCATAGGAATGATGACATTGTTTGGTGTATTATCAGTAACTCCGTTGCTCATTATTCCAACGGGAAATCCAAATATCTTATTTCACAGGTTCTGGATATTACCGAGCAGAAAAATGCAGAACGGATAATCAGGGATGCTAACCAAAGGCTGGAGAGGGAGGGGGAACTGCTGGAGAAAAAGAATGTCGCTTTTAATATGATACTAAGTCATATCGAGCAAGAGAAGTATGAGGTGCGCAAACAGATAGCCTCCTCAATTGATCGTATCCTCGTACCTACCCTGAGAAATCTGGTTAATGAGGATGGTAGCCTTAACCAAACTTGTTATGATGTTCTGTTGGAGGGTTTACTTGACATTACCAACAAGATTGGAGGAACTCAATACCTCTATTCCAGGCTTAGCAAACGGGAAGTTTTGGTTTGTAATCTCATCAAACAGGGTAAACCCTCCAAGATAATCGCTGACGAATTAGGAATCACCATTAAAACGGTACAGAGACATCGTCAGACCATTAGAAAGAAACTGGGTATTACAAACACTGCTGTAAACCTAACCACTTTCCTCCGGAAATTCGAACGACAACCGGAATTGCTTACAGATGAAAGCCTGACGGCAGACCTGAAAAATATCAGTCAATTGCACCAATAAGGTCAATCGTACAACCCAGACAACTAAAGGGATTACATAAAGCAGCCGTTTATCAATCCGTGGTTGATTATTACTTCTATCCTGGATTATTCATAAATTTCGTAATCGGTAGCCGCAAGCTGCCGACCTACCGAAAAATCCAGGATATACCTGCTGACACCTATTCCATCAAAGGATTTACCCGGTTGTTTTCGCTACTCTTACAACATATCCTGCGGATCAACATTAATAGCCAACCGTAAATCCCGCGGGATTATTCCCATTGGAGCATCAGGATAGCGTTTCCGCAATAACTCATTGAATTTCGTCACAGAATCGAGTTTCAGCAAAAGCTGGTGACGATAGTACTTATTCCGCTTATACATCGGCGCAGGCGCCGGACCCAGCAAATGAAACAGCCTGCCCTTATACAAGTCCCTTAAGATCATCAGCTTCTCCTTTAAGGCTTGGATTCCCTTCGATGCTGACTCAGCTTTTGTAGAACTAACCGTAAAAAGAATTAATCTCGAATAAGGAGGGTAATGAAACCTCCTGCGGTTAACTATCTCCTCGCGATAGAATCCCTCGAAATCCTGCCTGCTGGCATGATAGATCGAATATTCATCCGGTATCGATGTCTGTATATAAACATCCCCGAGTATCTTCCGCCTTCCGGCGCGCCCCGCCGCCTGAGTCAGCAGCCTGAATGTTGTCTCCCGCGCCCGGAAATCCGGAAAGGATAGTCCCAGGTCGGTCATTATGATTCCGGTTAGCTGGATATCAGGAAAGTCGAATCCTTTGCCGATCATCTGGGTGCCGGTTAGTATGTTAACGTTGCCTTCGGTTACCTCGCTGATAATCCGCTCCAACTCGCCCTTGACCATGGTGCTGTCCAGATCCATCCGCGCTATTGTCATCTCCGGGAATATCTCATTCAACGTCCTCTCCAGCCGCTGAGTACCGGTGCCGAAGAAACTGAGTTTCACTCCTTCGCAAAACGGGCATTTCGCAGGTTCCGGTTCTATCCTGCCGCAATAATGGCACATCAGCTTATGATTCCATTCATGGTAGGTGAAATTAATCTCGCAATCGGGACATCGCCACATATACCCGCATTCCGGGCAGCGGGCGTAACGAGCATAACCGCGACGGTTCAGCAGGAGCATCACCTGCTTGCCCGACATCAGCACATCATTCATCCGCGCCACCAGTGTCGCCGATAGCGATGAACCCAGCACCCTTTCGGCTTTCATATCCAGCACCGTTACATTAGGAAGTTGACTACCTCCCGGGCGCTCCGGTAGTCTCAGAAGTTCGAATTTACCATTTTGGGCATTGTGGAAACTCTCTATCGATGGCGTTGCCGATCCCATTATCACCGGCACATCTTCTATCTTCCCCCTCATAAGCGCTACATCCCGCGCGTTATACCTGGGCGAAGGAGATTCCTGCTTGTATGAATGATCCTGCTCCTCATCGACCACAATCAGGCTGAGATTCGGGATTGGAACGAATACCGATGAACGAGGACCCAACACGATCTTTCCGATCCCGCGCCTCGCCCTCTCCCATCTTCGCAGCCTCTGCGCTGGCGTAAGACGGCTATGCAGCACTACCACGTTATCGCCGAAGATGTCTGTAAAACGTTTCTGCATCACCGGCGTCAGGGATATCTCCGGAACCAGTATAAGAACCGATTTACCCTCCTGCAAAAG
>WJIR01000302.1 GCA_014730175.1 Candidatus Zixiibacteriota bacterium | reverse complement strand
TGCAAAGACCGGACCTATACCGATATAATCAGCGCCATCAGCTTCCGCCTTCTTTGCCTGCTCCAATGAGTGAGTGGATACTCCGATTATGAAATCCTCCGGCGTAATTTTACGCGCTTCCTTAATAGGGATATCACCCTGCCCAAGATGTACGCCATCCGCTTCCGACAGCAAGGCGATGTCGATGTAGTCATTGACAATAAAGATCGTAGCATAATCGTTGCAGATATTACGGATGACCTTAGCTGTTTTCAGTATATTTTTTCGTAAACCATTCTTATCCCTGTACTGGATAATCCGCGCACCGCCCTGGCAGGCATTCTTAGCCAGCTCTAATGCATCGCCGCCGGTGATTACGTATGCTCCCCATTTACCGAAGTCTGTGGATTTACTTTTGCTCATTTTTCCAGTTCCTCTCACTTGGATTGTGCGGTGATTGCGCTCTGTGAGGATTTTCTTTCCGGGCGAAGTAATCCGATTAGCGTATTTGCCACTTTCTCCCCGGAAAGAAGCATTCCGCCGAACACGGGACCCATTCGTGGCGCGCCCATGGTGGCATTCGCCGCCATACCCGTTACGAAAAGCCCGGGAAAAACTTCGCAGCTATTATCGATAGTTAGCAGTTCACCTTCATCAGCCCACATCGACATTTCGCCGACGACTTTGCCGGTTCGGGATCTGAGTTTGGCGTCCATCTTTCTCGTGATTATCTCACATACTTCGGCGGGATGGCCTGTACCCTCCACAACGTATGACGCTCGTACTGTAAGCGGATCTACATGCAATCCCAACCGGTTCACCGGCGACCACTGCAGCACCAAACCGTTGATACGCTTTTCGCCGTTTTCCCGGCGGAACATCACATCTTCCACCTTTACCAGATTGAAAATACGGGTACCGGATTGGACGCATTTAGAGATCAGCGTTCCGCAGCTTTCCACGCTGTCGGCGGTGTAGTATCCCTCTTCGTAGAATTCGGTGCGAATACCCAGCTTCTTCATTAGGTGCAGTGCGCTTTCCTGGATAACAATTTCATTGAACATCATCCCTCCGCCCCACATACCTCCGCCGGGCGCGAGTTTGGTTTCGAAAAGCACGGTTTTTACGCCGGCTTCCCCCAGTAACATACCGCAAACCAGATTCGAAGGACCTCCGCCCACCAGCGCTACCTCAACATCCAGCGCATCAGTCAGCTTGGAATGGTAACGATCGATGATCGCTTTCGATATTTTAACATCATCTAATTTCATAAGATCTCCCATTTATATAATATTATTTCTTTCGATTTCATTTTCCGCCCTTTCGCTCTGCTCCTGCAGTTTCATAGCGCAGAATTCTCCGCACATGGAACACTCCTCGGTGTCGTAATTCGTGCTTTCTTCCCGATATCGACGTGGCTTGCGACCATCGATTGCATGCCCATACATCCATTCCCAGTCAAACGCCTTCCTCATTTCTGAGAATTCTCTATCTTCTTCCCACGCTTTAGTGTTCATCTTGGCGATATCAGCGCTGTGAGCCGCAATTTTGGAGGCGACTACACCCTCTCTGACATCCTCGATCGATGGCAGACGCAGATGTTCCGCCGGAGTGACATAGCAGAGGAACGAGGCGCCATAGTATGCCGCCAGCGCTCCCCCAATAGCCCCCGCAATATGGTCATAACCGGGTGCGATATCGGTGGTCAACGGTCCTAATACATAGAAAGGCGCGTCTCCGCATAGCTCCCGCTGAAGGCGTACATTCTCTTCAATCTGGTTCAACGGCACATGCCCGGGTCCTTCAACCATTACCTGCACACCTGCTGACTGCGCCCTCTGCGTTAACTCACCCATCACTTTTAATTCATGGAGTTGCGCCGGGTCGGTAGCATCGGCAATTGCGCCGGGACGTAGTCCATCGCCCAGGCTTAGCGTCATATCGTATTCGCGCGCTATGGCGAGAAGATCGTCATAATATTCGTATAGCGGATTCTCCTTGCCATGATATTTCATCCATTTAGCCGTAAATGACCCGCCTCGGGATACAATTCCCATAACTCTCCTATCTAACAGCGGCAAAGCAGCGCGCGTTATCCCGCAATGCACCGTTATGAAATCCACTCCTTGCCGGCCCTGTAATTGGATGGTGTCCAGAAGATTTTTGACACTTAGGCTTTTAACGTCCCCCTGGTTTTCGGTCAGGATCTGATAAATAGGTACGGTACCGACCAGCATTTTCGACTTTGCTAATATTGTTTCTCTGATGGAGTTCAAATCCCCTGCGATACTCAAGTCCATAATCGATTCAGCCCCAAGCTCCTCAACCACGGATAACTTTGCCAGTTCATGTTCAACAGATGCATTCTTGGGCGATGTGCCGATGTTGGCATTTACTTTTACTCGAAGCGATTCCCCGATTCCATAAGGATGACGGCTGGTATGTCCCGGATTGGCGGGGATTACCGCTTTTCCCTCCGCAATCAATTCCCGAAGCATTTCAGCGTCAATGCCCTCATCCTGCGCAACCGTTTTCATTTCCTCGGTTATTATCCCGTTTCGGGCGGCTTCTAACTGTGTCATGTCTTAATTCCTCATACAAAATATTTAAATTCGTTCAAGCCGTCCCGGGAAATATTTTTGTTGGATTGGGATTGATTTTCTGAGATGAAAAAACCGGACATCAATATCAGGCCCGGTATGTTTCCAACGCTTTCCCTACGGCGGCATTATCCGCATCAGGTTCTAAGGGTATGATCTCAGGCCTATAAAGACCACCCCGTTTTAAGGAGTATAAATCGACTATACGTTTTTGTCAACAACTGTTTTTTATTCGCGATCCGTTCTTTGGTTTCGCTGAAATTGGACCGAGATATTATCCATGTACTATCAACCGCGACCCCTCATCAGCGACGTAGGTTGGATTCAGAAAGTCGATGGTCGGGTTCCGGATCTCGCCGAAGGTGGGAGAGAAACCTGACACCATTCATAACCCCGCCGGTCAGCGCTCCAGCGCTGGTGGTATTATGCAGTGTGCTGCCGGGCGCCCCCACCAGACAGCAAAGTGACAAGGAGCCCGAGGTCTCGCTCCGTGGTGACCAAGATTTAGAAAAGTAAATCACATAGCTTGCCTCTGATATGGATTCCGCAAGAATCCAAATTCCCTCTCCCGTTTAGCGGGAGAGGGTGGATTCCCCCGACTTATCGGGGCGAAGACGGGTGAGGGAGCGGGTATGTCGGCAGCTCGCCGCCGACATTTATTCCCCTCTCGAGAGGGGTGGATTCGTCCCGCGGAACGCGGGAGGAAGACAGGTGTGTTATATCGTGCTGTCGGGTCGCCGCACCCGCCAGCGAAGGGTGGCATGCTTAGCTCGAAGCCGAAGGCGAAGAGATAAGCATGTTTTTGTCGTAGCCGAAGGCTTGTCCTTCGGGGATTATCATTATCAAGTGCTGTCGGGCGCTCCCACGCGACAGCAATTGAGTGTTTTGAAGCGTCGCAACATGCTCATCCCCGCCCCTGGCAATGCCCGGTTTGATAACCACAGGACGGATTGTAACCCGTCTTGTATTTGCTTCAAGCTAACATCAATTATCTTGACATATTCTCAAGAACATTCCATTATATAATGACTATGCCCCCGTAGCTCAGGTGGATAGAGCGCCGGCCTCCGGAGCCGGGTGCACAGGTTCGAGTCCTGTCGGGGGTATTTGTTTATTGTAACTACCTGCGGCACAAAAGAATAGATGCGCTGATCTGTTGAACTGGTT
>WJIR01000301.1 GCA_014730175.1 Candidatus Zixiibacteriota bacterium | reverse complement strand
ATGTTAAAAAACGGGAGAGCTCTTCAGCATCTCCCGTCCCTTATCCCCGGACATACCTCCGGTTTACTTCAGTAATGTCATCCGCTTCGTAAACACTTTATTCCCCGCAGTCAGCCTGTAGAAATAGACGCCACTGGCGAAATCTGAACCATCCCAAACAATTATTCTCCTCCTAAACTAATCAAAAATTATCAAACTTTAATCACGCCAAGAACTCCTAAGAATCCCAATACTAATCCGGCATAGGCGAGATAACTTAAGTGGCTGAGATACTTGAACTTCCCCTCTTTGAACTTAAAATATCTGAACATCCCGAACAGGCAAAACATAAACAGCAACCAGGGATCATCGTGATGAAATGCTTGAAAACCTATAAATCCCAAAAAACCGAGATTTCCCAAACTGCTTATCTCAGTTCTTGTGCTATGTTCTGTCAGTGTACTCATTCCTATCTCCTATTATTGGGCATCCTTTCTCCAGTATCAACAACTCCTATATATACCGTTTGTCAGAATACCTGAATCTTATGAAAAATTATTTTTCTGAAAATATTTTTTTTACCACGAATCTGTCGTTATTGGCGGAGTTATATCCAATATTCCGATGTTAGCAAAAAATTTTAAAAATCACCGCGAGTGCCGCTAAACATTGACAAATGTGAATAGTTAATTATATTTCTTAGGTAGCAGTATACACTGATCCGCATAATTTCCTTCTTATGAGGTTAATATGATCAAATTGATAGCGCTAACGATAACGATAATGTTTATTACTGTCATTGTATCCACGGTCGCCGCCCAAATTCCGTATAATACCTCTCCGGATTGGCAATCGACTGAGAATGATGATTATGGCACCGGCTGCGGTTTCGACGATATCGATGCCGACGGATTTTTGGACCTGGCGGTTTCCAACGGAAACGATATAATTCCCGCTCATAATTTCGTTTACATCAACCAACAAGGTACATTACCTGATTCCGCTACCTGGATATCCGATGATAACCTTTATTCGGGTCATTGCGAACTGGGTGATATCAACAGCGACGGATATCCGGATTTCATAGTTTCCAACTATATCGGCGAAGGTTGGGGTCCCGGATCAATTCAAATTTATATGAATATCGGCGGTGAGTTGGAAACAATGCCTTCATGGGAAGTTGACAGTATTTACTCCTTCCGCGCCTCGTTCGGTGATGCCGATGGCGATGGAGATCTGGATTTAGCAGTGGCTACCGGCGAGTCCTACAATAACATCCTGAGAAGAAATCTTATTTTCTATAATGTTGATGGCTATTTGGATACCGATCCCGGTTGGATGTCAACTGATTATGATGCTGCCTATGATATTCAGTTCGTTGATATCGATAATGATAACGATCTTGACCTGGCGATTCTGCCATCAGGGGATCCGGTGAAAATATATTTCAACCACGGAGATTCCATTTCAACCTCACCGGACTGGCAAGCATCAACCGTCGAGAACGGCAACTCATTCGATTTCGCCGACTTAAATGGCGACGGATACCTTGACCTCGGCGTAGCCAATAACAACCAGCTTTACCAGTGGGGCAAGTTCAAGATATATTTTAACGATAACGGGACTCTCAATTCCGAAGCCGATTGGGAATCATCTACCCATGGTTACGGCTCGGAAGCTGTTTTCTCCGATGTTGATAATGATAGCGATTTTGATCTTGTAGCCGGTCGTTGGTGGGGAGGTGTTTATATATACCTGAATCAGAACGGAGATTTCTCGCCCGACCCTGCATGGCGAACGCATTACTCCTATCAATCGGTGGTGGAAAATATAACCTTCGCCGATGTCGATAATTCTGCCCAGGAGGTTGTGATAGAAACCTTTCCGGGAGATGGGCAACGCCAACTATTTTACCTTGCCGATAAGCACATACAGGGGATAGATGAGGTGTATGTAGATGGCAGCCTATTGGCGTTATCTGATTTTTGCTACCATCTCAAGAATGGATGGATTTCGGTTGCCGATGCACCCAATGATAGTTTTATGGTTTATTACCGGAATTCAACGGAAAAGGATATGGCGGTATCGAATTGGGACGATGCTACCTATCTTTTCTATAACCATCCCGATCTTGGTGTGGATCCGATAAATGGTGAACTCCCGGCCCAAACGGCATTGTTGACCAACTACCCGAATCCATTCAATGCCGAAACCACCATCAAGTACTATCTACCTGAGAGGTCGCATGTTAAATTAAGCGTGTATAATCTGCTGGGTCAGGAAGTAGCCATCCTTTTTGAGGGAATGGACGAATCGGGACAGCGCTTGATTCATTGGGACGCCTCCGGTTATTCCAGCGGTGTATATTATTCGCGACTGTCTACCGATGAGGGAATAGTAACGGGAAAGATGATATTGCTGAAGTAAGATAACTTACGCAGGTGATGCCGAGGTTATCTCAGATCCCGAAAACATGGTTATGCAGGATAGGGAATGCTTATTAATCCCCCCGATATCGCCAGAGTTGTTTAAGATATACACTAACATTGCCATTCGTTTCTAAGCATCCCGAAATGCAAAAGGTCTGCCCATTTACCCCTCCAGTTGATTAATTCTCTCTCCTTCCCTTCGAACACAAAACCGAGTTTATCAGCAACATGGATCATACGCTTGTTAAAAGACCATGTGTCCAAAGCGATCCGATGAATACTCGAGTTTGCGAAAAGATAATCAATCCAAAGCTTCAGAGCCTCGGTTCCTATCCCCCGATTTAAATATCCGTCTTCGCAGATATCTATACCCACAAACCAGGTGTCGGTGAAATGTTCTCCCTTGCAATAGCGGTTCACCCAGCCGATAGGAGTATTGTCGATGGTGGTAATGATGGCGCTTTGACGCGGTTCAGAAAGATTTGGACCACACCGATCAAGAAATCTTCGGCGAAGTTGCTTCTTTTCCGCCTCAGAGATATCATTCTTCAAAGTTTCCCATGGTGCGTCGAACTGCTTCCATTCTCCCTGCATTCTCCATTTGAGATAAGCATCCAAATCGGAGGAAATCCTGTCTCTTAGTATCGCTTTGCTACCTGAGACGATGATATGCTTGTTTCTACCTTTATTTTCTACCAACTCGATAATTACCGGTCTTCTTTCTTAAACAACTATACTAAAGATAAAAATATAACTATATTTCGCTGAGAATGGTACATTTTTTAACGAGGAAAACAGGATGAAAAACAGCCATGCGATTTCACTCGGCTTGAGCTTTATAATTGCGTCGATCATTTTTGGAGCTTTTCATTATAACAGCAGAAGCACCGATGATACGATTCAGGTAGTAGGAGCCGCTACCAGGAGGTTCGATGCCGATATCGTTAAATGGCGTGTGACCATCAGCCGAACCGCCGGAATAGATAATATCAATCAGGGCTACCGGATGATATATCGATATATCCATCGTCGCGCTCTACAATCTCATAACTATTCTTTCCCCGGTAACAATCATAGATTTCTCTTCCGTATGCATCTTCTCGTTCGGATAGCATAGCATCACCTCATATAATATGAAGAACTAAAAACTGATATTAGGAATCGGCGCAATTTAACGCTAACATCTTCTCCGGTATATAAACGTGGAGCGTGGATGTCAAGGAGAAAAACACGAATAAGGCATCGAAACCAGCCTAATGAATTCCCGCAGCGCTTGACTATACAATAACAAACGGCATAGTCAACTTTTGCCCTTCTTTGCCTTATCCCAGTATCTGTCAAGAACTTCCAAGCTGGCGTCACCCAGTTTGATATTATCTTCGCGGAGAAAATCTTCCATCTTTTGAAACCTCCGCTTGAACTTTTCGCAGGTGGAGTTTAAGGCGCTTTCCGGCACGACATTATAGTGGCGGCAGAGATTGACAATTGTGAAAAGAAGGTCGCCGAGTTCATCCTCGACCAGCTCTTGATTACCATTTTTAATAACCTGCCGTAATTCCGATTTCTCCTCGTCGAGCTTGTCCAATATTTCTATGGGATTACTCCAGTCGAAACCGAATCTTGCGACTTTTTCCTGTATCCGGTAAGCCTTTAAAAGCGCAGGCATGCTGGCAGGTACGCCATTTAGCACATAGTATTCTTTATTTTCCGAAGTATCAGCCTTAATGGTTTCCCAGTTCTCTAAAACCTGCTCGGAAGACAGCTCCTTTTCGGCATCTCCGAATACATGGGGATGTCTCTTTATGAGCTTGTCGGTGATACCATTTATTACATCAACAATATCGAAGCGGTTATCATCTTTGCCGATCTGGGCGTGGAAGACAATATGAAGGAGAAGGTCTCCTAACTCCTCTTTAATTTTAAGCGCATCGTCGGCATCTATCGCGTCCAGGAGTTCATAAGTTTCTTCTATAAGGTAGGGTTTAAGGGAACTGTGTGATTGTTCTCTATCCCAGGGGCAACCTTCCGGTGAACGAAGGGTAGCCATAATCTCAAGTAATCTGTCGAATTCTTTCATGTTCTCAGGCGCTGTAATCGGTTATCAAAAGGTTAATCGTAATTGACGGTAAATTTAAGTCGATATTATGCAAGATAAAGGTTCTAAAAACAATTGCAAGATTTAGCTCAAAATATTATAATTTGAGTTTGAATCGGATTATAAGGAGGATACATAATTAATGCTATCGACAAGTAATATAAAGAAAGGTTTAAAACTCACGCTGGAAGGTCACCCGCTTATTGTGGTCGATTTTAAACATATCAAGGTGGCGCGGGGCGGCGCTAAAATATGGACCAAACTCAAAAATCTAAAAACCGGCCAGGTTATAGAACGGACTTTCAATTCCGGTGAAACATTCCCGGAACCTGATTTCTCCGAGAGAACAATGCAGTATCTTTATCATGACGATCAGGGTTATCATTTTATGGATTCTGAAACCTATGAGCAGACTTTCCTGACCGAAGACCAGGTGGGTGATTACAAATGGTATCTGCAGGAGAATGTTGAGTACAAAATTCTGTATTTCGAGGGTAAACCGATAAATATCGATATGCCTGCTTCGGTTGTTTTGCAGGTAACTCAAGCCGAACCGGGTGTGAAGGGGGATTCGGTTTCCAACCTGACCAAAGGAGCCACCGTAGAGACCGGATTGAAAGTTAAGGTTCCTTTGTTTATCAAGGAAGGCGAGAGTATAAAAATCGATACGCGGACCGGGGAATATCTGGAAAGGGCATAGGCGTATTGGGTTCCGGCTACCGAAAGAGAATAGACGAAATAGCTTCCGATAGAGAGTCGGGAGCTTTTGTTTTGTGCAGCAGAATTTTGACGTTATTCGAGGAAATATTCTCAAGAGCCCGGGAGCGCGAAGCCTCAGAGTTTCTGGATTACTCAGTAAACGCTGTCGCGCATCATCACTCTCAAATGCCATCGATTCTTCGCCTGATGGAACGAATAAAAGGGCTTACTCGGCAATACCCTATAGGTCAGAATCCCGAAGAGTTCTTCGCTCAGTATAACAATTTAAAAAAGTCTTTTGAAGCGATTCCGGACAGAGTCGCTT
>WJIR01000300.1 GCA_014730175.1 Candidatus Zixiibacteriota bacterium | reverse complement strand
TTACAAAACGGGTCGAAACCTGTAGTTATTTGATAGAAAAATTGTCAGTATTTTCGCTCCTTTCATTCGCTCTGCCTGCCCCGATTTACCCGGGGAACTGATCCTTACCAGTTTTAGTCGACAGATATTTAAGGTTATGGTTTTTTCTGTTTATTGTCAACAAGACTTAAGTAATTAAGGGCGGAATATATCCTTACCCTCTGCAGAGAATTTTTTTCATCCCGCGGGCGTGGGATGAAATTGGAGTGTGAGGTGTCAAACAAGGCATCCGGCGTCATATACCTCGCTAAAATAAAACATGCATATCCCCAGCGGTGCTAAATATGCAAATAACCCGTTAGGTTCTCTTATCAGGGAGAATATGATTTATTCAATCTCGCGGAAGGCGCGGATAGCTTCGTATTCGTCTTCGGCTTCCATCAGCAAATTGCGGAAGGTATCGAATCGAAGGACCTCAGCCAGGGATTTAAAAACCTTAAGGTACATCGCATCATCGTTAGGATTTGCGGCCATGGGGAAAAACAGATGCACAGGTTCCTTATCAATGGATTCGAAATTCACTCCCGGAGTACTGCGGGCAAAACCGATGATAAACTCCGAGACCTGGATAGTGCGGCAATGAGGAATAGCGATACCATGGCCGATACCGGTGGATATTTTTTTCTCTCTTAATATGAGGTCTCTTGCAAGTCTCTTTCGATTACGAACGCCACCGCTGTTATCCAGAAGTCGGGAGAGTTCGTCAATAATTTTCTCCTTGTTTTCCCAGTATATTTTATTGGGATTAACGGGGGAGTCCTCATCGATCACCGGATCGGTAGTTTCCAATTCCAATTTGATAAGCTCTGGTTTTAAAAATCTGGCAATATTCATAACATCAATACTATTTTCTACCTGAATGAAGAAACTACCATTTAAGATACGAAAACAAGCCATATCCGTCAACAAAATTCCTTCATTATTAAGGAAATCGGGTGAACCGGTATATATCTTAACTGCCACAAATTCCAAATGTAACTCGAACAAATAAAGTTATCTTGCGTTAAGATATTTACCCGAAAAATCGGAATTATTAATCTTGCTAAATTTAGATAGCTGTTGTATAATTAGTCGTTTTAGTTAGAAATTCATTAGACCTTAATTTGGTTTTAATTTGTAAATCTGAGTAGATTTGTTATGTCGAATCAGTATTATGCAGAAATGATCGGCACCGGACATGCAGTGCCGCCAAGAATCTTGACCAATCAGGACCTGGAAAAGATAGTTGATACTTCCGATGAGTGGATTGTTACCCGCACCGGAATAAGGGAACGACATATTGCTGACAAGAATACATTCGCATCGACTCTGGGAACCGAAGCTGCCAAAAAGGCGATTGAGGAAGCTGATATAAGAGTTGATGAGATAGACCTGATAGTAGTAGCCACCGTAACGCCGGACATGCCGTTCCCCTCCACTGCGGCTATCATCCAAAAAAAGCTTAATGTTCCCAAAACCGCCGTGATGGATATCTCCGCCGGATGCACCGGATACATTTATGCCCTATCGATTGCCGAATCATATATCAAGACCGGAGCGTTCAAAACTGCTTTGGTGATTGGTGTGGAACTACTTTCTCGCGTTACCGACTGGTCTGATCGCTCAACATGTGTTTTATTCGGCGATGGTTCCGGGGCGGCGGTATTACGAGCTACCACAGAAAGAAAAGGCGTATTGGGGACCTATATCAACGGCGATGGACGACTCGGCGATCTGCTTAAAATGCCCGGAGGCGGCTCGATGAATCCCGCATCCGAAGAATCTATCGCCAACCGGCTTCATTACCTCAAAATGAGCGGCAATGAGGTTTTTAAATTCGCGGTGAATATGATGGGGGAAGCATCCGAAAAGATACTGGAGAAAACCGGTATACGCAAGGAGGAAATCGGTATGCTGGTGCCTCACCAGGCGAATGTCCGAATCATAAATGCCACCGCAAAGAAGCTTAATCTTCCCCCGGAGAAGGTTTACATCAATATCCATCGTTTCGGTAACACATCTTCCGCATCCATCCCCATAGCGGTGGATGAGATAAGAAAGAACGGCAAATTCGAGAATGCCAATCCGATGATCTTGGTGGCATTCGGAGCCGGATTCACCTGGGGCAGCGCGGCGATTAGCTGGTAATCTGCGGGGATAGTAAAGTTATTTTAATGGTAACAGACAGGGGCAGGTTTTTGCATCGCTCTGCCCTCACACAGTAGAGTGTGTCGACGCCGTAAGAGCAAATGCCGGAGATTGCTTCACCCTGTGTTTCTGCTCAATGAATCCCATGCTATCATTATTCGACCCACCATCCATGATATAATCCACTCCCCGTTCACAGATGAGTGCATGCATTTGGACGTATTCTCCTACCCAAAGTTTTCGGTTGATATCTCATTGTTAAAGTGTATATTGGCGGTTTGATTTCGTGTTTTCAAACATGGTGTCACCACCTCTGAAATTGATAACAGGATAACATTGACTGATTCTCCCAACAGGCAGGTGCTGAGCTTAGCCCTGCCGATTGTCGCAACCAACATCCTCTCCCGCGGACCCGCAATCGTAGATACCGCTTTCATCGGACACATCGGGGCAAACCAATTAGCGGCCGTGGGATTAGCCCAGCTTTTCATATTCTCCATGCAGGCGTTCACCCATGCGACCGCCATTGCAGGCACCGTGATGGTCGCACACAGAACCGGTGAAAACCGGCTGACACTAAGGCAATCCGAAACCAGCGGCAATTTCACCATGGCATTGATTATCGGACTGTCGATTTCAGCAATCGCTTATAACCTCTCTTCTTGGGCAGGGACGATGATGGGAACCTCAGGAGCGGTTCACGAACATCTGGTCGACTACCTATCAATTTATTGGTGGTTTTTCACTTTCAAATTATTGAGCTTTTTCCTGTCGAGCATATTCCAGGGGAGTGGCGACTCCAGAACACCGATGAAAGTGATAGGTTCATTGAACCTGCTTAATATCGCTCTGGATTACGGACTGATTTTCGGTAAATTCGGATTGCCGGAGATGGGTGTTCGAGGCGCTGCCCTCGCAACCGGAATTTCGGAGACTTTGGGCGCATCGGCGCTGTTTGTAATGGCAATACGGCAAGGGCTTATAAAATTCGAATTGCGTCTGCCCACCAGGGAAGCGGCGCTAAAATTCGCGAAATTAGCGATTCCGGTGCTGGGGGAACGACTTCTGAATATAACCACCATGCTGGTTTTCGCCCGCATGGTGATATCGTTTTCGGTTACAGCCTATGCGGCCCACATGATGGGGGTAAATATCGAGATGGTATCCTTGCTTACCGGATTCGCGTTTATGCAGGCTACCACCGCATTGGTCGGGCAGAACCTGGGGGCGAAAAAACCGGAGAAAGCTAAACTGATGGCGAAACGAGCGTCTTTTATCAGCTTCGGTATAATGACATCCCTGGCAGCATTGCTTCTGGTTTACCCCGAGTTTTGGGTCAGAATTTTTACCGATGATAAGGAAGTTATCTTCTATGGCGTAAAATTCCTTTCCTATGCCGTATGGTGTTTGCCGATTATGGCGATAGCGCTTACCTATGCCGGGGGATTGCGAGGCGCGGGCGAGGTCAGGTATGTGATGTATATCACCACCGGCAGCGGATGGCTGGTGCGGCTGTTGATGGCATATATTTTCGCCTTTGTTCTGGATTATGGAGTTGACGGTTTGTGGGTGATGATGCCAGTGGATTGGATCGTCCGCGCAACAGCGCTTTATATATACTTTTACCGGCGGGATTGGACTAAAGAGCTTGTTTGACCACGCTAATCCATAAATACTATTGGCCCATAGCCGAATGGAGAATCCCGACATGAGTTTGGAGGGTCACACTTTTTTGTGACCAAGGAACGCTAAGGGACGCGACAAAGCGGGTTCCTCCGGGTCGGCAGCTTGCTGCCAACATTTACTCCCCTCTATTAAGGGGCCGCTTCGTCCCGAAAAACGCGGGACGAAGACAGGTTTTGTATCTGTTTCCACAAGGGTGGCATGCTTAGCTCGGAGCCGAAGGCTTAGAGATAAGCATGTTTATGATAATAACGTGCAAAGAATACATCCACGTAAGTACCCGACAGCGCTATAGGCACACAGACCTACTTCAGCAGCGTCATCCGTTTCGTAACGACCTCATCGCCCGCCTCCAGCCGATAGAAATAAACCCCGCTGGAATAATCCGAAGCGTCCCAGACCACGCTATGTTCTCCGGCGCCATAAGCGCCATCCGCCAACGTTGCCACCATCCGACCCATAATGTCATATATCTCGAGTTTAACATTAGCTTGCGCCGGTAAAATGAACTCGATAGACGTAGTGGGATTGAATGGATTGGGATCATTTCCTATCCGTAATCGTTCATCACCTATCAGCATTCGATCATCACATTCCAGAGTTACCGTTGAAAAATCCATTCGCCAATACTCTCCGTTATACCATACCGGTACAAAATCGGAATAGCGAGTTTCACTCAGATATCCACGACATGAATACTTCAACAGGAAATCAGTAGGCGCTTCAGTCCAGGTGAAATAGAATTCGAAATACCCGGAGTCATCGGTTATCGTATAGATTGAAGAATCTTGATGCGGGAAGGAATTTGATTGGTATGCAAAATCGACCC
The DNA here is from genome assembly GCA_014730175.1 of Candidatus Zixiibacteriota bacterium. Lineage (GTDB taxonomy): Bacteria > Zixibacteria > MSB-5A5 > UM-FILTER-46-8 > UM-FILTER-46-8 > WJIR01. The sequence continues at coordinate 7,454 of WJIR01000300.1, read as the reverse complement.
TCACAGGAGATTCCCTTCCATCCTCCAAATAGGCGTAACCCACAATAAACCCTCCGGTTGTATCCGGAATCGGATTTGCTCCCGCTAATGAAACTATTCCCACACACAGGAATACTGTTAGAAAAACCGAACGTACATACATAGCATCCTCCTTTAGTTATACCTCCTATTCATCTTACAATTACCCGGGCGGAAATGTTCCACCCGGATAATATTTTCCCTACTTAAGCAAAGTCATACGTTTTGTATAAACTTTATCACCCGCTTCCAACCGATAGAAATAAACTCCGCTGGAATAATCCGAAGCGTCCCAGGTGACGGAATGTTCCCCGGCGTTGTAAGCCCCATGCGCAAGAGTAGCCACCCTCCGTCCCAGCAGATCATAAACCTCCAGCTTAACCTCAGATTGCTCGGTGAGATTAAACATAATCGATGTCGTAGCGTTGAAGGGATTGGGAGTATTACCCAAAACACTTGTTTTTGAAGACTTTGATACGGCTTGGTAATCAAACCAAGCATCAACTTGCCATTCATTTACTCCGCCGCCTCCGGCAATCGCTTCCGTGACTGTGAAATTGAAGCAGTAAGAATCGATAACATCATCAGGATAATCACCGACATACACGCAATAACTATATACATCGGGTGGAACCCAGCATGGGACTCTTTGACGTATATTTTCGACTATTATCTCTTGATTTCCTCCAATGGGAATATTCAAAAATTTCCTGGCTTCATATAGACCGCCGATTTCGATCCAGATATCTACAGTACCGGGCATACCATAATTATTTTCGAGTATGCCAGTATACCTGAAGCTTCCGCATTGTGGAACTACAACCGGTGGATCATATGGATGCATAACAATTTCGAATCTCGGTAATTTAGCCCATAATGTATCCCATTTGCCGTTTTCAAGACAGTCATAGGTCCCCGGCGGAAAATAGACATTTTCCCAACACAGTGTTTCCCACTTTGCTGTGTCCGGAGGTGTGAGGCACAGGTCGTACCAACAAGACGGAAACTCTAAGATCCAATAACCGTTTTCGTCTGTATATGTATGCTCATACAGGCCTCGACAGAAGAAATGATTCCAGTTACCCTCGAACTCCACGTGAATACCGGAGTGGTCAAGTTCATATTCAAGAAAAGCACGGCAGGAATAAACCGTGGTTTGAGCCACTCCAGTAACAAAAATCACTATAATTATTGCTAACAATAATGTAATTGAATTCCTTAACATCCTAAACTCCTTATTATTTAATTAGTACCTCAAAATTCCATCCCCCCATTTTACACTATCAGAAGAACATCCCGGGGGAATCCCTGTAATTATTCATTTCCTTAACTCACCTCCAAACAGCTTCAGGTTAACTCCATATTATTACAATTCGCTAAAAGCGCTAAATCTTACAAGCTCTTCATGTTTCTATGCTTTAGCAATTTGGCATTTATGGTCAAACCTCGCATGATAATGCACTGAAACCGATACGAGGCAATTTCACCCAAACATGCCTTCTGTCCAATGAGTACTGTGCCTATGGTGTGTCATTTCTTTCATAGCATACCTCCTATTAAGGTTACGGATTAACTGTTATAGCAACGCTGTAATGCTCACTTTCATAATATATGTTTGTTTGAGTGCGGATATCTTGCGAATTATTTTGTGGGAAGAGTAATTAATTTCAAAAAAGAGGATTACAGAGACTCTTTAGGTACTATTTAATTCGGATCCCCCAGGAGTATAAATGCTCCCCAGTAATATGGATGGGCTGCGCCATGTTTTTGGCGCTGGTCGTTTAGAATCTTTAGAGATGCCGCTCTCAAGGCTTCCCGTTTGGTTTTACCATTCAACCAATTCCGGTAGAAATTCTCCATCAAACCGCAAGTGGTTCTGTCAGATACACTCCATAAACTCATCAAAATCGATTTTGCTCCCGCGCATTGAAACGCCCGTCTCAAACCATACACGCCTTCGCCGGTGCGCACCTCCCCCACTCCGGTTTGACACCCCGAAAGCGTAACCAACTCAGTTCCGAATAAGTTAAGGCTGGACACCTCTAAAGCGGTTAAGATACCATCCTCCTCCTCTGAGATGTTTTTTTTCCCACCGTTGTTTACTCGGCAATTAGCGCCCGCCAATACTATACCGGAACGTAACAGCGGATTATCGAGTATTTCTTCATAATGGAAATCGATATCCTCGCAAAAAAAGGAATGAGTGCAGAAGTGTAGTATCTGCGGAGGAGCGTCCAATTCCTTTATTTTACTTTCGCATGCCGATTTACCCGTGTAGCCGTAAACCGATATATCCCCATCCTTATTCAGGATGTTTTTGATTAGTTTATACTCCTCCTGTGTATAAGGAAGAGGATCAAATCTGCGGTTAAAACACCCGGCTGTCGTTCCGCGAGCGGGTTCATAGCCAAGTACGGAATACCCGGAATTTAGCTCCATTCCATAACCGATTTCACGCGATGTTTTATCTGCCGAATCGAAATCCGGATTGGCGAACAATGCAGCAGACTCCGCCGGGGTTATATCCTCATTGAACTTCAGCAAGTCCCGTCCAGACGAAACATAACTGATGCTATACTCTTCAATGACGTATTCTTCATCAGAGATAGGCAATATCTCGAAAGGGATCAGATTAAGCTGACCGTCCGGCGCTATTATTATCTTACTCTTGCTACGCAAAGTATGCTGCAGCGGCGCAAAAACTGAGCCGTAAAGCTCGGATGCTACGCTTTTTAAACGTTCCGCTGAATCGTGATAGCCGCGAAATTGGATATCCAGTGGAGCATTGTTGAATAGTTTCCTGCATTCTGTTACCCAACCATCAATCTCTACTGCGTCTCCCAGATCAATCATTTCGCATCTGCCGCGTGAATCCAGAGCTATCGCCAAATATCTCGATGGTTCAATTTGATCTGCCTTGCGCCCCATCGAGATGTAATCATACGGCCTGTATTTCAGAAATTCCCAGAGTACCGCATCCTCGGGGATGATGCGCGTAATTTCATGTTTTCTTATCTTTCTTCTGCTCAGGGCTTGCTGGAAATCAGAGCATTGACTGCTAAGTTCAATCTCCAGTGAGTCCTTAGCTGAGTAAAGCTCCCTGAGATGTTCGTCATCCACATTACCGCCCATTCTATCAACACCGGCAATAGCCAGAGCGGCGATCTCGCTGCACACCTCAGAATATTTCTCAGCCTTTAAAGCTATTCGCTCATCGTGCGAGCAAAATGCTACTTCTTTTTCAGCGGCAACTGCATCCAATACCGCAGCCTTACCATTCAAAATCATCTCGGAAACCATCGCTTTCGCTTCGTTAGATTGGGTTGTCAGGGCGTAGGATAGCAGCGCATGATCCATTAGAGGATATGTGCGCAGGTAGCGCATCTTCTGTTCCTCCGATGCGTACTGAAATACGTCAGTGATAAATTGCTGTCTGGATTCAAGAAGCTCTTTGAAAAAGCGCCGGCACATTTTGTGATTACCCAGCGCTGCATAATTTAACGCCAGTGAGCGCGCATTTTCAGCAAAGCGGGGATGGTATTCTCCCAATGTTTGCCGGTTGATATTCAGCGCTTGCTCAAAATATGAGATAGACTTCGCATATTGCCCTCGAACCAAATTCAGATTACCCAGGCGTTCTATACATAACGCCGTATTCTCATGGTGCATTCCCCAACCATCCAAGCAGTTTTGGTAAGCCCAGTTATACAGGGATCCCGCTTCCGCAAAGCTATAACGATGCAAATAGACATCACCGGGCGGAACCAGAGCGTAAAATAAGAAAGGATGCTCATCCCCGTAGAAATTCCTGCGCAGTTTTATTGCCTGAGTAAAACAGCTTTCAGCTTCAGTGTATCTCCCAAGTGAAATATACAACTGACCAAGGTAACCCAGAGGCTCTGCAATATTCTGGTGGGCCGGTCTAAGAGATTGTATCCTCAAATCGTAGGATTCTTTGTAACAACTTTCAGCCTGTCCGTATTTTCCTTGATACCGATAAACATTTCCGAGGCGGCTGAGACACTCAGAAAGACTATTAAAACCATCCTTCTCCTTAAACATTCTAATTCCCCGCAGAAGATAATCCTCTGCCTCGGAATACCTTGCGAGCTGCTGATATATTATTCCCAACTCTTTATAGAACTGGGGCAGTATGTTCTCGGAATCGAGATTATCGCTAATTAAATCGAGACAATTTAGAGCTATCTCTTCAGCTATGTAATACCTACCTAGTATTCGGTTAGCTCTTGATACCGCGAGTTTCTGTGATATTATTCGATTATCATCCTCAGGATAGTTATGCTTCGATATCTCTAATGTTTGCAAAGTATACGAAAGCACCTTTTTGTATTCGCCTACTGTAGTATATTCCGAAACCAATTGCCGAATAGCCGCTGCTATGCGCACATCCATAGAGTCCAATTCCCGCCTTCGGATCTCGAGGGCTTCGCTATAAAGATGGAATATGATATCGTGGAACGGTAAGCCGCTCATACCCTGATTCCGCATATGTTCAAGAATATTCCCCAGCTTTATTAATGCGTCTGAAAGCGGTAGACTTAAGGAATCAGAGTTTTCGCGTGCTATCCGTACCGCCTCTTCAGCCATTGCTTTGGCTTTATCTAAATCGCCAGTATATTTTAGCGAATCGGCTCTGTCAATTAAGCCACTGATTTCGGCTCTAATGGAATTACCAGTTGCATAACACGGATCGAAGGAGATAGTTAAATATACTAAGAGGCAAAGAATAATCAACGCCACTTTATTTACTAAGATGTTTTGCGGCCACATGTACTTGAGAAATCGTCTGATTTAAAACCGGTCGTTACTGTATGGTAAAATTATAAATGCGTTCATTAGCGGGACTTTCTTTGTCCCTACTTGTCACAATAAGCTTATACAATCCCGGTCGCATTTTATGCAATGGTATATATAATTGCCCGATACCGAATTCATCCTTTGGGCGGCAATGATCATCCCTATATACTTCATTACCTCGCTCATTTTTTATAACCACTTTATATTCCGATCCGGTCTCCGCCTCGGGGAGCTCAAAGTTTATCAAGCCGGATGATTCCTCGGTTATAGAGAAGCTGTTATCCAAAGAAGAACGGTTAGCGACCAGGGTTATGGATTGAAGCGGTCGAATGCTATTTCCTCCTTTGCTTAGAATACCGGTGATAACGGGTATGGCGAGTACCAATATGATGAAATAGGCAACCGCGGGTTTAAAAACCAGCGGGGTTTGAGGCCAGAGGTAATTCCATATCCGCTGCATCCGGGTTTTCGAATCGGATTCCTCCAAACTTCTCTTCTGTAATAATCGCCTGATATCCTGATCCCCGGATAATAGCCTCGCCCCATCATCGAAACTTTCAAGTTGTGAATAGCAATATTGGCAGTCCATCAAATGCATCTCAAATTGTTCCGCTTCTTCTTCGGATAATATTCCCATTTCGTAGGCGTGGAGCATCTTGCCGATTTTCTGATCATAGCACTTATCCATTCTCATAACCTCCCTGCTTCCAAGCATTTCCTAAGCATGTTTCTTCCGTTGCTGAGAATGCTGTAGTAATTACTTAGTGATATCTCCATTTTAGAAGTGATCTCCCCGGATGTATATCCATGATGAATCAAGTTAAGTGTTCGTACATAACGATGATTCTTTTTCATCATCAGTTTGATGCAATGCATCATCCGCCTTTTTAAATCAGGATCGTTTCCGGACTGACCCTCGAGCGTACCCCGCGAATCATCATTGCAATCAGTCATCACTTTCTTCCTGACATTCGATTTTTGCAGGTAATTGCCGATCTTCATTTTTAACACTCCATAAGACCAGGCTTGAAAACTTACTGAGAACTGCTCGGATTTGTACTTCTCCAGAATTGTGAGACATGCCTCCTGAGCAATATCTTCCGCTTCATTATCCTCCTGTATCTTACGTTTGGCGAAACGCTTGAATCTTGGGAATAAAAAGTGAAAAATCTCATTTTCCGCCTTTTCGTCGCCAGAAATGGCGCGATTTAACAGACTCTCGAGTGCTACTTGACTCAACCGGACTCCACGCTTTAAAGAACTACACCAACTATTTTATAAATCATATATAAATACAATTGTGAATCCAAAATCAATATATATTTATGATTTATCTCCATTTAGTACCCAAAAGAGCCATTATTTACAGAAATAATACAAATCACGAGGAAAATAAGCCGTAAAAGGGTTGAATCGCCTCGTTTTTTAATATATAGTTGACGAGTGAGTAAAGCGGAAAGGAGCCCGCTATAACTAATTGAGGAAATAGAGATGAGCATAAATAATCATAAAAACAAAGAGCTTTTGGAATCCACGGTTTCCAGGCTGAACACTGCCGGTTTTGTGATCAACCTGGTTATACCGGCATTAATCCTGTTTTTCGGCTTTGTTCTGAGATCGCAAGTTTACGAATCACCCGACTTCGGCGATGAGACTTTGAATATGCTCCTGTGGGTTCTTTCCGGGGTTTCGATATTGGAGGTTGTTGTAGCTTTCTTTCTGAAACGTAAAATGTTTACCAACATCGCCAGGTATTTCCCTGTCGACTCGGATGTCAAAGTGCAAATCACATTGATATCGAAGATGATGATTATAATTCATGTCGTTGCTGCAACACCGGTTTTGTACGGTTTGCTTTATTACCTTCTTGGCGGAAGTATGGAGGGATTTCTGATAATGGTGATAATAAATCTGGTCGGTTATCAGCTCTGCCGTTTTCGCAAATCGGATTTCGAAAAACTTCAGTCGCAGATGATAAAAAACGATTGATTCCACTTTATACCGCTAACCGGGATTGTTTAACTACCTAACATCCCCGCGCTTTGGAACTTTTATAATTCCAGACCAATTATGATTTTAATTGCAAACAAAAATGCATCCAAATATTATAATCGTGTTTAGGAATATCGCGAATTAAGAACTCTCAGGATTTACAATATGTACATAACGAAATCGAGGATAATTTCATTAGCTAAAGACAGTTTTAAGGCTGCTATCCCCGCAGGTTTGCTGGGGGGAGCATTAGGTGGGCTTGTGGAAGCGTTTTATCTGGCAATAAATTATGATTTTTACCGGATAACAATTTTTGCCACCGGTATATTCTACTACAGTATCCTCGGATTAGCGGTGGCGGTTATTCTTGCCGTAGGCGTTACGTTCATCACCGGCATTTTTACCAGAGCAAGGCAAATAGCGAATCTGGAACTAATTATTTTCGCCGCCATATTCACTTATCTTGTTAGTAGATTCTCGGTGATGTATATGCTTAGAAGGTTTCTTTCGATAAGCTACGAAAGCGCCGCCGGAATACTAATAATTATCTTCCTTTGCAGTCTGATCTGGTTGGTGGGATTTTCGATTATATTGCTCTTACGACGGTTTAACCGCTCGTGGGGATA
>WJIR01000299.1 GCA_014730175.1 Candidatus Zixiibacteriota bacterium | reverse complement strand
GTTATAGTCAAGTGCGCGATAGAGCCTTGTTTATCAAATACGACCGTAAGAATCTTATTTTCGAAGACGAAATCTACGACAAATTGAATGATGAAAATCGAAAAGAATTTGGGCTTGAGGATTTAACCAACCGTCAAGAGATTGCCTCTTTATACCGCCGCATGAAAACCGCCCTGGATAACACCAAGGATTACGAGCAATCGGGATGGTTCTATTTTAATGAACTGGAGATGAAGCGGTTGGCGATGATCGATGAGCAAAAAGGTAAGAGTTTCTGGACTAAACTATTCAGTAAACGCTTCATTTATTACTGGTATAAAGTCCTCGCGGGATATGGTGAGAAACCGTTGTGGTCCTTATTATGGCTATTAATCTGGGCGGGAATTTTTGGTGTCATACATATAATCAACGGTTTTGAAATCCCTGGTTCCGACATCATTAACTATGATATTGGTGTTACCAATTGGCAACACCTAACTGATATCGAATACTGGGGAAACTTGCTGTGGGATTATTTCAGAGCAGTGTTGTATAGCATCTTTTATATTTTACCTAAGAGTTATATACCATTTATACGAAGCGATGTCGAACCTGCTGATATCTGGGATATGCTTCTGATGTTCTGCAATTCGGTAGTGCTATTGATTATGCTGATCTTCATCGGTATCGGATTGAAGCGGCATTTCAGGAGGTTTTAGGAGGGCGTCGGGTGAGGTAATCCGACGCCACAATCACACCGTTGGGTGTGGGCGACCGACGGCACTTTTATCAATAGTGTCGGGTTTCTCCATTCGGCTACCGCCGAATTCCGGAACCCGACCTACTTCGCTGTTTCCGGCTTGACATTTAACAGGTTTTAGGTATATTTTCAACTGAAATTCGGTACATGACCTAATATTCCGGAGTATGATTATGACAAAGCTTTTGGAAGAAGCGTTTAAGAAAGCTTCCGAACTTTCGGAAATAGAGCAAAACAGCCTTGCCAGATGGTTGCTTGAGGAACTTAAATCCGAAAGTTCCTGGCAGAAATCCTTCGCAGACTCAGAAGATGAGTTGAGCAAGCTTGCCGACGATGCGCTTGATGAACATGCGAAGGGTAAGACGAAAAAGATGGAAACTGACGACCTTTGATATCTCATACCACTCATAGATTTCAGCGGGCCTATGCGTCTCTGCCAATGGAAGTGCGTCGTCAAGCCCGGAAAGCATATAAGCGTTTCAAAGAAAATCCCTTTCATCCGAGCCTACAGTTCAAACGAATCCATTCCACACGACCGATTTATTCCGTACGCATAACGAAGGATTACCGCGCCATCGGAGTGCAAAAAAGCGATGATATGATCTGGTTCTGGATCGGGTCGCATTCGGACTATGATAAGCTGATTAGCCAGCTGTAAGCTTGCATGGTTCTGTGTCTGGGTAGGTTCCTTTAAAACTGGGAACGGCGCTATATGTCTATTGCGTCGGGTGAGGTAATCCGACGCCGCAATCACACCGTTAGGTGTAGGCGACCGACGGCGCTTTTATCAATAGTGTCGGGTTTCTCCATTCGGCTACCGCCGAATTCCGGAACCCGACCTACTTCGCCCGCAGTCTATGGCGTCAGGTCAGGCCACCCGACGCCACAACGGGTGGCATGTTTAGTTCCGCCGAAGGCGGGAATAAGCATGCTGATGGATACAAAACATGCTTATCTCTCCGCCTGCGGCTTCGAATTAAGCATGCCCCCCTTGTGGAAACAGAAACACATCCCGTCTTCGCCCCGCGTTACGCTGGACGAATCCACCCCTCTGGAGAGGGGAATAAATATCGGCAACAAGCTGGTGACATACCTGCTACCTCACCCGTCTTCGCCCGATATGTCGGGGCGAATCCACCCTCTCCCGCTGAACGGGAGAGGGAATTTGGATTCCTGCGGAATCCATGTCGGGGGCAAGACCGCCGACCTACCCACGATGAACCCGTGTCGGATAGGAACAAGCCAGAGGCTTACAAGTGTTCGGCCTCCCAACAATAGTAGAGCAGACATTCTTGTCTGCGTTAAGATGGTAACACTACGCGGGACATGAATGTCCCGTCTCCCGACAAAAGTAGAGCAGATATTCTTGTCTGCGGGATCGCGTGATACGAATGTCCCGCCTCCCATTTTTCAGTTCCTTGGTCACGACAGAGCGCAGCCCTCCATTATACGGAACACGAGCAGGGAGAAGGATTAAGTCGCTTCGCTCGCAATGACTATGCTATGGAAGCGCCTCCTCGGTTTCTTTTTCGTCCGGTTCCTTGCCGTCAAGGCGGTATTTCTTCAGTTTCTCAAAGAGAGTGGTATAATCGATCCGCAGGATTTCCGATGCTTTGCGTTTGTTTCCACGAGTTTGTTTAAGAACCCGATTAATAAGGTTACGCTCTATCTTAGCCGTTTCGTGCGCAACTACTTCTTTTAATCCCGCGCCTTCGCGCAGCCTGATTTCATCGGTGGTCTGCAGTCTGATTGCTAAATGCTCCGGCTTTATTTTTTTGCCGTCGCAGAGGATTATGGCTCGTTCGATAGTATTTTCAAGCTCGCGAACGTTGCCGGGCCAATGGTATTTCATCAGCAAGTCTTTGGCGTCATTGGTGAGTGAAATCTGCCCTTTCCGCATCTCGGCGCCGAACTTGGACATAAAATAATCCGCAAGCTCGATTACATCCTCGCCGCGCTCTTTAAGCGGAGGGATGGGGACTGGGAATACCGAAAGACGGTAGAAGAGATCCTCACGGAACCGTTTCTTCTCAATCGCTTCTTTCAAGTCCATATTGGTGGCGGCGATAACGCGCACATCGACCGTGAGGGTTTTAGTACCGCCCAATCGCTCGAAACTCCTGTCCTGCAAAATGCGAAGCAGCTTGGCTTGCAAAGCGACATCAAGATCGCCTACTTCATCGAGGAAGATGGTGCCGCCATTGGCGATCTCGAATTTACCCATCTTGCGAGTTGCAGCTCCGGTAAACGCGCCCTTTTCCGAACCGAAAAGCTCGTTTTCCAGAAGCTCATGTGGGATAGCGGCGCAGTTTAATGCCACGAATGGACCCGATTTACGACGGCTCAGGTCATGAATACTGCGCGCAAACAGCTCCTTTCCGGTGCCTGATTCGCCGGTAAAAAGAACGGTGGAATCCGATGGAGCAACTTTGCGCACTAAATTTATCGCTTGCTGCATTGCATCGGATGAACCGATAATTCCGGCAAGACCCTGGTTATAACCGAGTTCCTGCCGAAGATGAGAATTCTCCGCCACCAAACGCTGGTTTTCCAGAGCGCGATTGATAAGCATCGACAGCTTATCGGTATCGAAAGGCTTTTGAAGGAAATCGAATGCGCCTTTGCGCATCGCTTCGACCGCATTTTCGATAGTACCATAAGCGGTCATCAGGACAACGGCTGTTTCGGGATTGCGTTCCTTTATCGAAGTAAGTACCTGCAAACCATCCATCCCGGGCATTTTAAGATCGGTTAAAACCACATCGTAGTTTTTCTCGATAGCCCGTTCGGCTCCCGCTTTGCCGTCGGTAGCCGACTCGACATCATGTCCTTCGGCCTCCAGAGTCTGCATAAGCATATTGCGCAGGCTGTCTTTATCCTCAACTACCAAAATCGAAGCCATATTTCCTCCTTAACCAGTAATATTCCCAATTTCGTTACCGATAGCGAATGCCCTCGAAACCTATCCTGCATCCTCAGAGAGATTGTCGCGTTTCGCTCTCAAATGGCGTCAGCGCTGGAGCGCTGACCGGTCGTCTGCGGCGTCGGGTGCCCTCACCCGACGCCACAAGCACACCGTCAGGTGGCTACTCGACGGCATAATTAATATGACGGAAAGCGGGACAGGAAAAAGCGAGAGGCTTACAAGTGTCCCGCCTACCATCTTATATACCCCCGGACTCTTATTTGAATTATCGGCATTTCCCTATGGGGATTCACCCATAATTCGGTTTTGGCAAGACCACTTTGATGAGGTATTTGGTGGTAGAATCAAAATCCCTGCAAGAAATCGCATCAGGATACTTCTTCAACAGAGCATATAAATTGCGAAAGTTTTCAATTGTTTTATTGCTTGATTACTGATACAAATTCGTGTACTTTATAGCAGGTCTCCGAAGAAATGAATTTCAGTCAAATCCGATATTCGGTTTGATATAGTTGGCTGCTTTTACCGGTAACAGTTAGTTGGTTTTCACAACAGGATTCTCATAGGAGGAATTGAACAGCTTGGCATTAACGATGCCTATGTTCAAGTAGAAATTGAAATTGGATTCCGGAAAAGAGAGTAAGATGGATAATGAGGCAAAAATAAAACAACTACAATCCTACGATTTCCGTAAGCTGGTGGAGGATTCGCTAATTGGTATTCTGCTAATTGAAGGCAGCGAGATTATCTACAGAAATGCGAAAGCGGCTGAGATTTTTGGAGATGTTGATTTAACTGATATCCTGTTTGAATGCAGCTATGTTCATCCGGATGATTGCCGGATAGTAGCGGATACGGCTGAAATTATATCCAAAGGATTATCCGAACCCATTGATCTGGAGTTTAGCTTTTATTCAAAGGACGAGGAACAGCTCAAGTGGGTATCGTGCAGGATAAGTAACCTGCCCATTGCTGATAAGGATCTGCTAATGATTGAAACGCTGGATTTAACTGTCCGCAAGCAACTCGAGAAAGCGGTGAGACTGAAGGATAGAGTATATACACTGGGTAGGCTGACTGCCGGTATAGCTCATCAAATAAGAAGCCCGCTTTCCGGCGTTAATATCTATCTGGATATCTTGAAAAAGAAGCTCAGGGAACTTGGTGGGAAAAAGGAGGATGAAGCTGCAATTGATAAAATTGAGCTGGCGACTCAGAAAATCGAAGACTCCATAAATAAACTTATGCATTTCGCTAAAACTGGCGCCACTATACAGATGTCTGTAAATATAAATACTGCAATCAGGGAAGTTCTTAAGATATCCGAAACATCCTTGAAACCGGCGGGAATAGAAGTACGGCTGAATCTTGATAAGAATTTGCCTGCTTTTACGGGCGATTCGGACACAATCGAACGTGTAATAATGAATTTGATAATTAACGCCAAAGATGCAATGGAAAGCATTGAGGGGGAGAAGCTTTTAGAAATATCAACATATAGCGAAGGCGGTAAGATAATTATAAGGGTGGCTGACTCCGGACCGGGAATTCCGAATAATATCAGGGAATCCATTTTCCAGCCTTTCTTCTCGACCAAACAAAGTGGAACCGGTATCGGTTTGAGTTTGAATTATACGGCAATTACCGAATACGGTGGGAAGATAACCGTGGGTACATCAGCCTACGGTGGCGCTGAGTTCAACGTCATTTTACCGGTAAAGGAGGAATCCCAACAAGATGGGTGATTATTTAATCTACGTTATAGAGGATGATAAAACGACCAGAGAAGGTATAGAAGCCTCATTGAGCGATGAGTATTATATAAAGGCTTTTCCATCAGCGGAAAATGGATTGGAGGCTATGGAGCGAGAAGTACCGGATCTCGTTCTACTGGATATAGGCCTTCCGGGAATAGGCGGGGTGGATGCTATATCCAAGATTAAAGCTATCGATAACAATATCGCTATCATTATGATAACCGGATTTGATGAAGTAAAAACTGTGGTCTCCGCGATTAGAAAGGGCGCATACGATTATATAATCAAGCCATTAAAAATGGATGAACTTGAGATCAGTATCGAAAAAGCATTGGAGACCATTAAACTACGAAGAGAAGTGCGGGCGCTGCAGGAAAGGTATTTGGAGGAGAATATACCTTGTTTTATAGCGGAGAGCGATGCCACGCAACAAGTTATGGAAGTCGTGGAAAATGTTGCGCAGAGTCCGGACACACCGGTACTGATTCAGGGGGAAACCGGCACAGGCAAGGAATTGATAGCCAGCGCAATTCATTACAGGAGTCCTAATTTCAATGGTCCTTTTGTAGCCGTCAATTGTGCCGCAATTCCGAAAGATCTCATAGAAAGCGAGCTTTTCGGCTATGCCAAGGGAGCTTTCAGCGGGGCTTCTGCAAAAGGTAAAAAGGGAAGAATAGAAGAGGCGGCGAAAGGTACTTTATTTCTGGATGAGATAGGCGATTTAAGTATGGAAGCTCAAGCGAAACTGCTGCGTTTTTTGGAGGAAGGTGAGATAACCAAGTTAGGCAGTACTGAAGTTAAAAAAATAAAGACAAGAATCGTAACCGCTACGAACAAGAATATTAATGAACTGATCAAGAATGACCGATTCAGGGAAGACCTCTACTACAGAATTGCGGTAATTAAAGTTAAGGTCCCGTCCTTAAATGAGAGGCCTGAAGATATTATTCCATTAGCCAAATATTATATTACGCATTTCAATGATAAGTTTAATAAACAGATCAATGAAATTACTCCGGAGGCGGAAGAAGAACTAAGAAAACATAATTGGACCGGAAATGTTCGGGAATTGAGGAATATTGTAGAGAGAGCCGTATTGATCTGCAGGTCAGAGCGTTTAGATACAGAAGACTTTGGTTTGAATGAATCCTCCGATGAAAATTCGAGCGGTTTTGATGAAGGAAAGCTACCCAAGCTAACTGAACGAGGGATCGACCTGGCTTCGGTACAGGATAACTTAGAGGGATTATATATTCGGCAAGCTCTGAAGTTAGCCGATGGAAATGAAAGCAAAGCAGCGAAGCTCCTTAATATCAACCATCACACATTCCGATACCGCCGCAAGAAGCTGGGGATTGAAGTTGATTAGATGGTGCTTTCGTAGATAACGGGCAAGAGTTAATGTCGGCAGCAAACTGCTAATCTACCTGCGCCGGGCACCCTCGATTATCTTTCTAATTCCGAAAGGAGTGAAGTGAATTTTTCGAGTTTATATCCGCTTGCTTCAGCCGATCTCAGAACGAACTGAGCATTTTGCAGAATAGCGCTAATGCTCTGTTGATCTCCAGCTACAATAAGCCGAACCGATTCAAGATAGAACAGCATCTTAATCATTCTCTGCAACTGTTCCTTGTTAAAGTAGACCGCGCCTTTATAATGGTTTACATTGAGATAGTATTGAAGATCCGGGTCGTCGAAGATCTGCACTGAATCGATAAACGAGGTTCCTCTTATCAAACGGTAAAGATGGCTATTGCTGACCAGAAGTGTTATAAGGGTTGAATCGGAGCGAGCCGCATCCGTGTTGCCATAAAGATGAGACAACGATTGGGTTATATATTTCTCAATAAACCAATCCTGCATCCTGTTTCGCATAATCTTTTCAGGAAGGGAATCATCATTTTTAGATTTGATTTCACCTAAAGGACTGATGATAAATCGAATCGCTACGGCGTAATGGTATGGAGTTTCGTTATCCGGAGAAAGAAACTCGCCAATAATAGAAGCAAGTGAGTTGTCGAATTCAGCAACGTTTTCTTTCAAGGGAATCCTATACAGCATTTTCGAGGTGTGCGTTGCGAGCTTGTTGGTATCCTCCTTCGAAGAAGCATAAGTCGACGCGGCCTGGTAGAATCGCTGAAGGGAGTGTGTAAGATCGGATTGAATCTTCTCATCCCCCTCGGCGATTCCTTTGAGTGTATCAGGCTCAATACATTGCTGGAGAGGGTTCAAAATCGTTTCCATCTGCATCTCACGGTATCGTGCTTTGATATCAGGAACACCTGCCCCTCCGAGAATATATGCAAGCTTGCCCCAGGAGCCATCGCTGTCGTGAACCTCGCGGAAATCGAGAAACACCTGATATTCATATCCCTGCAGAGCAACGTGGAGTCCCTGTTCCGCCAATTGCTTTCCGCTCCTGATATACTCCTGTCCGGTTTTGTATTCTCGGAAAATAAAGTAGATATCAGGAGCGCTGTTTAACTCCAGGGCTGCCGTTAAGCCTCTCCTTATCAGTTTCGGT
>WJIR01000298.1 GCA_014730175.1 Candidatus Zixiibacteriota bacterium | reverse complement strand
TGATTCGAATTTTGTAAGGAAATCCCGTTTGAACGAGTCAAACTCTTCCCTGTTTATCGCTTCCCTTATCCTGGTGATCAAAGTCAGATAAAAATGAAGATTGTGGATAGTCGTTAAACGGAGTCCAAGTATCTCATTGACATTCAACAGATGGCGGATATACGCTCTGGAGAAATTCCTGCATGCGAAGCATTCGCAGTTTTCTTCGATAGGCTCGAAGTCAGCTCTGTAACCGGCTCCCTTGAGTACTATCCTTCCGTATTCCGTGAATACTGTCCCATTGCGTGCATTACGCGTTGGCATCACGCAATCGAACATGTCCACGCCGAGGGAGATCGCTCTAACGATATCTGCAGGAGTACCTACCCCCATCAGGTATCGCGGTTTATCCTCGGGTAGGTATTCATTGACCACTTCAATCATCTCCCACATTACATCCTTTTCCTCTCCGACCGCCAGTCCGCCGATTGAATAACCCGGTAGGTTTAACTCCGATAATCCTAATGCCAGCTCCCGGCGGAGATCGGCGAAGTTCGCTCCCTGTACGATCCCAAAGAGGTGTTGTCGTGGTTGATAGGTAATCTCGTTGAAGTGATTAATGCTCCGGTTAAGCCATTTTATTGTAAGTTCACCGGCTTCCTTGGCTTTGGAATGCTCCGCAGGAGTTGGCAGGCAGACATCCAATGGCATCATTATATCCGAACCCAAAGATTTCTGAATTTCAATTACAGATTCCGGTGTGAAAAAGTGTTTGGAACCATCTATATGTGATTGAAATGAGATACCGTCTTCCTGAATTTTTTTCAACGCGGAGAGGCTGAAGAACTGAAAGCCGCCCGAATCGGTAAGTATCGGTTTTTCCCATCCGGTGAATCGATGCAAACCTCCAGCCTGTTCGATTATATCAATTCCGGGACGCAGATAAAGATGGTAGGTATTGTTTAAGATTATCTCGGCCCCCAGCTCTTCTATCTCGCTGGGTAACATAGTCTTAACCGGTCCCAGAGAACCCACCGGCATAAATGCCGGAGTGGTTAGCTCGCCGTGAGCGGTATTAAGCTTACCCAATCGGGCTTCGGCTTTCCCACCATTTATTAATTTGAAAAATTTATCGGACATTCCAATTTTCCATCATTAATATTCGCAAAACGAAGCGGATAGTCTAAAATCGGCTTTGCTTGTTTTATAATCCGGAATACAGCCAGTAATTCGGATCCCTACTCGATCCCGGCCCGGCGGTTAATCTCCGGGAGCGATGATAAATATACTATGCCTGGTAAATCAAGGCAATGATTGAATATCGGAAAACAGAAATGTAAATCGATTATAACAGGAGTGCATCGGAGGTCGTGTCTAACGCTGACCGGGTGATATAGCCGTGTGCTGTCCCCGATTCCATCGGAGCCACTCCTGACGGCTGCCTATAGTGGTTGTTGTCGGGCGGCTAAACCGATACTGCTATCATCCCGGTTCTGCTGGAGCAACAACGAAGTACCCCCTCTACCGCCATTAAGTTCATTCGCGCAGCTTGTTCAATGCTTTTCGAACTTCGGACTCTATCAATGATTTCGGTACTACCATTGGCTTTTTGGTGATTTTAACATGCGCTGTATTGTTTTCGTCGATAAGGATATCCGCCGCTATAGTACCAATCGGAGATTGCCCCCGCACCTCGATCCGATCTCCTTCCCTGTTTAACAAAATATCATACTTTTTCGCCGCAGCTTCCGCCTCACCCCACCTGCTCTCCCAATTATCGGGTAATTCGACCTCAAAGTCATATTTCATAGATTCTCACTTTCGTAAATAATTTACACGGATTAAAGGAAAAGTGCGGCCGCATCCATCCCTTCATCCTCATCCATTCTCCGGCGTCTGTAGCTCATATAAGCCGCTTCTCCGATGTCATTTATAAATAGGGAATTGTAGCCCCCGCCTATGACAGCGCCGAAAACCGGCACAAGAATCAGCGCCTTACGTTTAGTTAAGTTAATTCCCGTCGATTTGGCTAATTGCCTGATCCCCACAATCAATGAATGCTCCGTCAGTTCCTTGGTTGCCATTGTATCTCCGAGTTTTTTCCAGGAAACAATCCGAAGTATTTCCTCTACTTGTTTCAACGCCAGCATAAACTCCATTTTAGCCCTTACATCGCCGGAGGACGCAGTTTTGAATATATGCATTATATATTCCCGTTCCGCCTTTTTGCGGATATCGTAACCATAGCAAATTCCAATCTGCTGGATTAAGCGAAATGATATAGTGAATAGAGCCGGGATATCGGCAATCAATCCAATCCAGCCGGTTGCTCCCGTCGCCGCTCCCTGCGCAGCAGCATATCCCACATGATAACGCCAATAGTGTTTCGCAGCTTCATCCATCGCCCTCAGTACGAAGCCATGGTCCCGACGACGTTCTGCAACCTTTTTCTTGACTTCTCTTTCGTTGATCAGAAGGTGAGTGGAAGAACCCAATCCACTCAAGGCTTTTAAGGCAGCTTTGGAGACCCCCTCCTGCACATCCTCGGGAACAAAAGCATCCACCGCCTTTTGAACGGGCCACAAGGCAAGATCGCTAACTCTCGACAAAAAGCCGGGTCCCGAAGTTTCCCATTTGCGGATCTCCTCTTTGGCATTTAATGTATATTCATCGTTCATAGATTTCTCCATCTGTTTAAGCGCCAATTAGCTACTGATCGTATGTCATTATAACTTATTAGTTTTCCAATTACAAGAAACAATCAAGCAGAGTCAATTATTTTTTGCGTTCGCAAAATTTTTATCTGTCTCGATTATCCCTTATATTGTGGTAATTATAAAGATAATCAGTCCGGTTCGGCGAATATCCTGATTACCCCGATACCTTCGATTTCAGACTTTATCAGGCTGGAAACGTAAGCAATGATTTCATTGGTTTTGTCCAGGCTTAGATTTCCATCGAAATGGCAAAAGATGTCAACATCGAGCAACTCGTTTCGCTCCGTTAAAATGAGATTGCGGCAATCATCTATTCCGGGTATGACACCGATTATTTTCATAATTCTATCTTCCAGAGGATTGTGAATGCCCTCGATTTTCAAATAGGTCCCTTCTGTTTTCGTGAAATGCGATAAATCGATATCCACATAAGTTACGCGCGTGAATTTCTCGCGTATATCGGATTCAAGATTATGTAATATCCTGTGAATATCGTGAATCGTTAGATTGGGATCACATGATATATCGAATTCAACCAGAATACCTTTCTTCCGGTGACTCACTTTTATATCGAGCGCACCAACACCGTACCGATCTGATATTTCGGTAATATAATCAGAGATATCCCCATCCGGAGGTTTGCCTGGATCCGGATGCACCACTACATCCGAATTCGGTATTACCTCATCCAGCGTTTCCTCAACTTTATCAAGGATATTGTGAGCTTCATCAAATGGCAGCGTTTTATCGACCGAGACGGTTGTATCCACGAAAGTCTTCGGCCCTGCCCGCCTTACCCGCATGCTCTTGACATCTAACACGCCATCCACATTCGTCACTTTTTCGATTAATGAAGTAAGAACTCCCTCGGGCGCTTTATCGGTCAGAATATCAAAGGTGCGTTTGGCCAAGTTGACCGAAGCGTAGATGACCAAAACCGCTACGATTAACGCGGCAATAGGGTCAGCTTGCGGAAAACCGAATTTTGCGAATATCAAACCGACCAGAACCACAACCGAACCCCAAACATCAGTCAGAAAGTGAAGAGCATCGGCTTCCAGAGCCTGACTGTGAGATTTTTTCGCAACCCGCTTAAGCGCCACCGCGCGGCCTATCCCGACAGGAATGGCGATTATCATCACCAGATATCCCCAAATACTCAAGTCGATTTCATAAATCCCGCTGATCAACTTACGGACAGCTTCGTATATAATGTAACCGCAGGTGGCGAAAAGCAGGATGGTTTCAATTAATGCGGAAAAACTCTCTATTTTACCGTGCCCATAATGATGTTCCTTATCGGGGGGCTTGTCGGCGATTGTCACTGCAAAATAAGTAACAACGGCAGCGCCGAAATCCAAAAGAGAATGAGCTGCTGCTGCCAGAATCCCCAGCGAACCAGTCAGAAACCCTACGACGAATTCTATGACGGTCAGGAATGCCGCTACCAGAACCGATGATGCAGCAACGCGTCTTTTTTCGCGAGCAAGATTTTCCAAGTTTAGAAAATTCCCGGGAAACGAGGCTGTTTATCAAATATCAATGGATCAGGTAATGATCGTGCCGAGACGAGACCACCGAACTCTCTCCGGAAAATGCAGTATGTTGTATACGAATAGTTCTATTAGGGAGAATGGATTACTAAAAGCCAAATCCGGCGCCTCTCTATCCGGCGCCCACGACCAGTGAATAATCATCGCCTTTCCCTGAACCAGTTTTCTATCTAAAAATCCCCAGAACCTGGAATCGTAGGAATTATCCCGGTTGTCACCCATCATAAAAAGCTTGCCCTCAGGAACTCTCGTGGGCGGCATATTATCCCGCAAACCATGCATTCCGGCGGAACGAATCTTGGAATCGGTATGTTTGAGGTAAGGAGGGTCTTCAAAGACCTCCCCGTCAACATACAAAACCTTATCCCTGATCTCAACAACTTGCCCTTCAACTGCCACACAACGTTTGATATAATTTACCGATGGATCGCGAGGATATTTAAATATAACAATATCGCCCGGTTTGGGATCTGTCAGTTCGGGCAAACGGATTTCGGTGAATGGAATGGGAAGTCTCATACCATAGATAAATTTATTCGCCAGAAGAAAATCGCCCACAAGGAGAGTATCCTCCATCGATCCGGTCGGGATTTTATAAGCTTCCACAATGGAGGTTTTTATAATCAGCGCCAGTATCAGTGCGATTCCAAAGGATTGGACATATTCCCAGAGAATCTCACTAAAAGTTTTTTTCTTTTTCTTCTTCGTCGTCTTTCTGAAAATTCCCATCTAATCTCTCCCAAAACTCAATTTACAAAAAAATACGCCTTGAAATATAAAAAGTTTCTAAGCGCATACCAAATCAAATGTTCCGGTCACTACTACTGAAAAAGGCGCAAGATGTCATTATAAGTCACTGTAATCATAAGTAAAAGCAACAGAAGCATCCCGACCTGCTGAATCCTCATTCTTTTATTTAGCGAAAGCGGTTTTCCCCGTAATTTCTCAATTCCCAGAAAAACCAGATGCCCACCGTCAAGTACCGGAATAGGTAATATATTCAGCAAACCGAGATTTATGGAAAGAAGGGCTGTGAATGCCAGCAGATTGGAGAAACCTTGGCTTGCAGTCTGCCCGGCGAGTTGGGCAATTAAAACCGGGCCTCCCATGGTCTTGAATGAAAATGCGCCGGTAATAAGCCCGTATATAAATAATAAAATCTGTCCGGTAATAGCGATCAGATCGCGACCCGCTTCCGTGAATGATTCGATAATACCATAATTAACTATTGTGGTGGACGGACCTATACCTATTTTCCCGACTTCGCGGCTGCTTCCGTCGGCTTCCATTGCCTCATCCTTCATCGTCGTAATGGTGGCTATATGAGTCTGTCCATCCCGTAACCATTGGACTACTATAGGCTCCTCGATATGCTGATATATAAGATCAGCCATTTCCGAGAAAGTATTGACCTGGGTTCCGTTTACAGCAGTAATTTCATCTCCAGGGAGAATACCCGCTTCAGCCGCCGGTCCATCCGGAAGGATATCACCAATTACTGTCGAATCGGTATTGGGAATGAGGCTACCTGAGAAAAAATAAACCAGCCACAAAATTATAAGAGCGGCCACAAAATTCATCGCGGGACCGGCTGCGATTATCGCAGCTCGCGCCCCAACGGATTTAGACTGAAACTCATAGGGTTCTCCTTTAATATCCTCTTCATCCGGATTCTCCCCCGCCATCTTAACATATCCGCCGAACGGAATCCACGAAATGCAGTATTCGGTCTCCCCCCGCTTTATTCCAAAGAGTTTTGGAGGGTAGCCAAGAGAGAAGCGTTCAACCCGAACTCCCGCTCGTTTAGCCACAATAAAATGTCCCAATTCGTGGACAAATATCAACAATCCTAAAACAAATATGACTGCCAGTATAGATTGAAGAATCATCTATAATCCTCGATAATAAAGAAAACTTAAAACATCGAAATAATCCGGTTTTCGCAATTATTAATATCGCACATTTTATATGTCAAAGCAACTTCAAAGTTCTAAAATAAGAATCGGTATAGGAAATATACTTTTGAACGTTTTTAATATTCTCTGATACATAACCAACTGAATTATTCGCTGACTGTTCTAACAAATGTTAAAGATTATAGTTCATTTCATACAGATAATTCATAGAGTAATTAATCTGAAGCCGAAGGTTTACGCGCCTTAGGAACGGCTACCCTTCGGCGCGTAATAGGATTAGCGAGCCGCAGTCCGGGTTTACTCGATAAATCGGGGCAAGCGGAGAAACCCGACAATGAGCCCGGAAGGTCATGCTTTGTCGCAACCAGCGGACGCGACAAAGCGCGTCCCTCCAAGCTTGTCTTTCAATGGGCATGGTATGCTTAGCTTACGAGTGGATGAGCATGCTTTTATCGAATAAGCAACATAACCGAGCAGGCTTGGACTAATTTTAATAAATACCTTTCATACCGAAACATGAATGGTTATATTAATTTCATGGTTGCAAACTCTAAATACGGCATGAAAATCGGCAGTTTTACATTTCTGATCGTTTCTATACTTCTGGCGTGTGTAACAATTTCATGCGATGATACCCCCAAGTGGGAATCATCAAAAGCAGACCTTCCGGAGATAAAAGAACGGGGCAAGTTGAGGGCGATTACCACATACAGCTCCACCAGTTATTTTATTTATCGGGGTCAGCCGATGGGCTACGAGTATGAGTTGCTGCATCGTCTGACAGAACATTTGGGATTGGAACTCGAAATTGTGGTTGCGCATAATCTGGATAGCTTAATGATTATACTCAATAATGGCGGGGGAGACATTGTCGCACATGGATTGACAATTACAAAGGAAAGAAAGAAGAAAGTCGCTTTTACCATACCGCATATGATTACACATCAGGTTCTGGTTCAACGTAAACCGGATAACTGGCGAAAAATGAAACTGCATGAAATCGAAAAGACGTTGATCAGGAATCCGCATGAATTGATGGGGAAAACGGTACATGTGAGGGAAAACAGCGCATATTATCATCGTCTGAAAAATCTGTCCGAGGAAGTCGGCGAAGAGATTAATATCGAGATTGTTAGTGGCGATCTGGAGACCGAGGACATAATTGAGATGGTGGCGGAGGGCGAGATTGAATATACGGTAGCGGATGAGAATATCGCTATGATTAACGCAACCTACCACGCCAACATTGATGTCAAAACGGATATCAGTTTACCTCAGCGAATCGCCTGGGCAGTGAGGAAAAGTTCCCCGAAATTGCTTAATGCCGTGAATCTCTGGATAGAGAATATGAAAAAGACTTCTGACTATTATGTTATCTATAATAAGTACTTCAAAAACAGGCGGGCTTTTCGACGTCGGTTAAAGAGCGAACTCTTTTCCAGAACGGGCGGTAAAATATCGAAATACGATGAATTGATTAAGGAAGCTGCCTCGAAATTGGGCTGGGATTGGCGTCTGCTGGCATCGATGATTTATCAGGAATCGAGGTTTAATCCCAATACCGGTTCCTGGGCGGGAGCAAAAGGACTGATGCAGATGATGCCGGCTACAGCGAAGAGCTTCGGTGTTACTAATCCCTATGACCCGGAACAGAGTATTGAGGGCGGAACCGAATACTTAAAACACCTGCAGGATTTCTGGGAAGAGATTCCCGACTCAATGGAACGGATGAAGTTCGTTATGGCATCCTACAATGTCGGCGAGAACCACATTGCCGATGCCAGGCGTCTTGCGGATAAATACGGGGCGAATCCAGACGTGTGGGATGGCAATGTCGCTGAATATATTTTGCTGAAATCGAAACCGAAATATTACAACGATGAAGTTGTGGAGTATGGTTACTGCAGAGGGGAGGAACCATATAACTACATTAACGAGGTTTTAGAACGCTACAGACACTATGTAAAGCTCGTCAGTTGACTTTTAAAACTAAGATCGCAGCTAATAGATTAATTAAGGGGGAAGCATTTAAGTGATATGCAGGTTTAATTGGTTTGTAAATCTAATTCATCGAGATAAACATAAGATAATTTCCATCATTTTCCCTGTTGCTTTTTACCGATATATTACTTATGATGGAAATTTGTGCAACTGCATTAGAATTTTTTTGCGAATAGAACCATGAAATCGGCCGAGATTAGAAACTCATTCTTGAGATATTTTGAAGGTTACAATCACCGCATCGTGCCGTCTTCCCCTTTGATACCGCACGGCGACCCCACATTACTTTTTAGTAATGCTGGCATGAACCAGTTTAAGGATATATTTACCGGTAAAGAGAAACCGAGTTATTCCAGAGCCGCCTCAAGCCAGAAGTGCATGAGAGTGTCGGGAAAACACAATGACCTTGAAGAAGTGGGAATTTCTCCATATCACCAGACTTTTTTTGAGATGCTCGGTAATTTCTCATTCGGCGATTACTTTAAAAAGGAAGCTATTTTCTACGGATGGGAGTGGGTTACACGAACGGTTGGACTTCCAAAAGAAAATTTGTATGTGACAGTCTATGAAGATGATGATGAAGCATTCGAGCTCTGGGAGAAAACGGATGATTTCCTGAAAAAGAACGGGCGCATCCTCCGTTTCGGTAAAAAAGATAATTACTGGGCGATGGGAGATACCGGACCCAATGGTCCCTGCTCGGAGATTCATTACGACCGTGGAGCGGATTTTGACGGGGAGCTTAACATCTCTGGCGATCGTTTCCTCGAGCTTTGGAACCTGGTCTTTATGCAATTCGAAACTGATGAAAGCGGCGTAACCAAACCGCTTCCGAAACCCTCGGTGGATACCGGCGCAGGTTTGGAGAGATTCTCGTTGGTGCTGCAGGGCAAGGAATCGAATTACGACACCGATCTGTTCAAACCTATCATCGATAAAATCGAGGAGCTTTCCGGCAAGGAATACTTCCGTGATGATAAGGGAATCCCTCACCGGGTGATAGCCGATCATCTCCGCGCATTAACTTTCTGTTTTTCCGACGGAGCTTTCCCCTCAAACGAAGGGCGAGGTTATGTACTTCGCAGGATTCTGAGGCGCGCCTCCTACCACTGCCGTCTTCTGGGAATTACCGAGCCGTTTATTTACCGATTGGTACCGGCGCTGGCGCAGAATATGGGTTCAGTCTATCCCGAAATTGTTGAAAAAGAAGTACACACAACCGAGATCATCAAGTCCGAAGAAGAAGCATTCGGAAGAACTCTGGATCGCGGCTTGGAAATCTTCTCCGATGTTGTCAGAAACGTTAGATCTAAGGGACAGAAAGTGATACCGGGTGAAGACGCATTTAAGCTTTATGATACTTATGGTTTCCCTCTTGATCTTACCCAGATAATGGCGGCGAAGGAGGGGCTTGATGTTGATACAAAGATTTATGAAGAGGAATTGGAACGTCAGCAGGAGCGGTCAAGAGCCGGAGTTAAAATAAGCTATGACGAGAGCCTTCCAGAAGATATGATATCGGACTTCGTTGGATATGCAACCGAGACGGTAGAAGCTGAGGTTGCAGCGGTACTCTCGGCAGATGATAAACTCAAAATAATCCTGAATAAAACACCATTTTATGCTGAAGCCGGAGGGCAGATTGGGGATACGGGGTTTATTGAGGAGTTATCCGGGGAGTGGAAGGTTGTGGTTGAAGATACTCAGAAACAAGGTAATGCAATAATTCATTTGGGCAAAACGGAGCAAGGAGCTAAATCGGCACCACCGAAATCAGGACAGATTGTGAGGGCAGTTGTGGATTCCAGGCGTCGCAACCATATCCGCCGTAATCATACTGCTACCCACTTGTTGCATAAAGCCTTGCGCGAGGTTCTCGGAGAACATGCCACTCAGGCAGGTTCTTACGTCGGTCCCGATTATCTCAGGTTCGATTTTTCTCACTATAAAGCTATGACAAACGATGAGTTATCGGAGATAGAGTACAGGGTTAATCGGGCGATAATGGCTGATTATCCGGTTATGCCGGAAGAAAACGTCGCCCTTGATAATGCCAGAAAAGAAGGCGCGATGGCTCTATTCGGAGAGAAATACGGCGAAACAGTACGAGTTATTAGAATCAAGAATCCCGACAATACCAATTTCTCGATTGAGCTCTGCGGCGGAACACATGTAAGCAGAACCGGTGAAATCGGAGCTTTCGTAATTACCTCGGAATCGGCAATCGCCGCCGGTATGCGACGCATCGAAGCTCTAACCGGCGAAGGCGCTCTGAGGTATTTCAAAAAACGGGATGAATTGGTTCGGGAATTAGGCGGAAAACTGAAAGCTACTCCCGAAGAGATAATCGGCAGAGTTGAAAATCTTCTGGAGAAAAACAAAGAACTTTCCAGGGAAGTTGGTGAGCTTTCCAAACTGAAAGCCGCCGATGTTGTTGACGATTTAATCCAAAGCGCTGTTGATATCAATGGATACAAGGTAGTTGCGGTCGATCCCGGCATTTCAGATCGCGGGGAGATGATGGATATGGCTGATGCGTTGCGAGATAAATTGAAATCGGGCGTCGGCGTACTGGGAACCATCATCGATAGCAAAGTTGCGCTTGTGACAGTGGTAACCGATAATCTTATAAAAGAACGGAAAATTAAAGCGGGTGATATTATCAAGGAGGTTGCCGCCTTAGTTGACGGCAAAGGCGGCGGAAAAGCTCATCTGGCGCAAGCAGGCGGTAAATCGCCTGAAAAATTACCAGATGCCTTAAAAAAAGTGCCGGAAGTAGTTGAAAAATTCCTCAAATGAATGTAAATTCAATTAATGGAATCAAAAACCTATCAAAAGATATTAGAGATAATCGATAAGCACGGAGCGGCTTTTGCCGTTTTGCTGGATCCTGACCGTAACAGTCCCGAAGAACTTGCAAAATCTGCTTCCCATGCTGAAGAATCCGGCGCTGATATTATCTACGTTGGTTCCAGCATGATGCTTACTAACAATTTCAATACGGCTGTTTATGCAATCAAGCAGGCTGTTAGCCTGCCTGTTGTGATATTCCCCGGTGATACTCAAATGATATCGGCTCATGCCGATGCGATTCTTTTTCTCTGCCTGGTATCCTCCAGAAATCCGGAGCTTTTAATCGGTCAGCAGGTGAAAGCAGCCCCCCTGCTAAAAGAAATTCAACTGGAGCCGATCCCAACCGGTTATATTTTGGCGGATTCGGGCAAATATAATGCCGCTCATTTCATGTCCGGTTCCCTCCCGATACCGAACGATAAACCGGATTTGTTCTGCGCGCATGCTCTTGCCGCCGAATATATGGGGATGAAAATGGTTTTTACTGATGCCGGTTCCGGAGCGCATTTCCCGGTTCCCACCGATGTTGTTTCAATCTTGACTGATTATATATCAATTCCATTGTGTGTCG
The DNA here is from genome assembly GCA_014730175.1 of Candidatus Zixiibacteriota bacterium. GTDB lineage: Bacteria > Zixibacteria > MSB-5A5 > UM-FILTER-46-8 > UM-FILTER-46-8 > WJIR01. Next base: position 4,586 of record WJIR01000298.1, on the reverse strand, counting down.
GCGGAGGGATCCGGACCCCCCAAGAAGCTGAGGAAAGAGTTAAAGCCGGAGCGGACATTATTGTAATCGGCACCGCTTTCGAACAAGACTCCTCCCTCAATATTCTCGAATTCGCCGATGCAATCCATTCCCAAAGTGATCATCCCAGTATATCAGCGGAAACATAATTATTTTCGATTACTCTGGCTTCTAACCCGTATAATTCATAAAATCCAGTAAACCGTAGCCGAAGGCTTGTCCTTCGGGGATTTTACAACAATAAACAAATTACAGTCCGGAGCTTGGAGTCCAGAAAAGAGCCGGAAGCACAAGGCTTCGGTTACCGATAGTGAGATTTATAAGCAATACAGGCTAAACCAGTCGATTTCAGAAATAGGCAATAACCTCAGAAGAGCATGAACTGCAATAAGTTGTCCGTTATCAACCTCATGGGCTCACTAACTGATAATGTAACTGCGAATCATTATCAGAAGCTTTCGGGAATAAAAATACATAATGGACATTTTTTTCAAAGCTTCTCTTGATATCTCAATAGATATGTATTAAATTATACAAGTCTTCTTATATCGCTCAGGGCTAATTTCAGTATTGAGCGTGTTCTAAATTATTTATATTCATTATTTACACGGATAGTAATTAGATTAGCTATATAGGGCAACAGGGAAAGAAAAACTTAACGGAGCAGACATAGAGTTCTAATAATTGGATGTTATAATTGGCTACCGTTAATGTTTATTACGAATCAGGGCACTGAAATCGTAAACAACTGGATAAATTTTCATCACTAACTAATTAAATAACAAGTACTAAACAAAGGAGTAAAACCTTATGAGGAAACTATTAGTGGTAATGGCTTTGTTGGCGTTCGTCTGCGCCTTCAACAGCAATCTGATCGCCGATGAGAATGATGTGGTGATCAACGAAATCATGTACAATTTCTGGGATGATTACGATCCGGATAATGAAGATATCTGGTTTGAGTATGTTGAACTCTACAACAACGGACCGGATTCTGTTGACCTTTCCGGATGGTGGTTCCGCGACGGAATCGATTTTGTGTTTCCCACTGACAGCTATATCTTACCCGAAGATTATGTATTAGTAGCTGTTTTACCGGATACCGTAATCGATTACTATAGCTTGGATGCTAATAAGGTGTACGGGCCGTTTACCGGCGCCCTTAGCAATGGCGGGGAGGATGTCATAATCGTCAATGCAAGCGACGTGGCTATCGATTCGGTTGACTATGACGATGGCGGCGGCTGGCCTACCGCGCCCGATGGAGACGGTCCTTCATTGGAATTGGTTTGCCCCGATTATGACAACAACATACCGGAAAGCTGGGCGGCTTCCACCGATTACGGGACTCCGCTGGCGATCAACTCATCCTATAGCTGCGGTAATCAACCGCCGGTTATTGCTAACATAACCCAAACTCCCGAATACCCGGGTGTCAGCGAGTCCGTCGATGTGTGTGCCGATATAACTGATGCTGATGGCACCGTGAATAACGCTGATCTCTATTATGATGCCGGCGCCGGCTATATGACGGTTGTCATGAGCAATACTTCCGGCGATACCTGGTGCGGAACTATTCCGGGACAGGCGGATGGAACTACCGTGGAATATTACATCACCGCATGGGATGATGCCGGTGATTCATCTTCTACAAGCACCTATTCCTATTACGTGACGGATATCACCTACAATTTCGGAGACGTAATCTGCACTGAGATCATGTACAGCCCGACAGGAAGCGATACTTATTACGAATGGATCGAGCTTCTTAACGTGAGCGGTGGAATTATCGACATGAGTTTCTGGAGCGTGTTGGATAATGATGATAACCACACTCCCTTTGTATTCCCTGAGGGTACCACAATCGGTGTTGATGAAATCATTATCGTCTCTTCCGATGCCGATTCATTCATGGTTCGCTATCCGGATGTGACCTGCAATGTCTATGGCGATATTACAACCCTGGGATTTAATAACAGTGGCGATATGGTGCGTGTTTATGACGCTGCTGGCGCAACTATCGACAGCATCGCTTATGAAAACGGCGTGAATGATTGGCCCTCCACCGGTTCCAGCGGTCCTTCTATCGAATTGATCGATATTACTTTCGACCGCAATCTGGGAACCAGTTGGGCTCCGTCACCCTTGGAATACGGTGACCCCTGCAACCTGTATGAAGGCGTTCAGCCGATAGAAGTAAGTATCTGGGATATCCAGTACGCTACCGAACAGGGAAGCAGTCCCGACTGCTATCCTTCCACGTACAATGATAGCAACGTTACCACCGAAGGTGTCGTTACCGCTATCGTTCAGGGAACCTATCCCAACTTCTACATTCAGCATCCCGACTCCAGCGCCTGGAACGGCGTCTTCGTTTACGATTCAAACGTAGAGCCTACAATAGGCGATTACGTCAGCCTCACCGGACTGGTTGACGAATACTACGGATTGACCGAGTTAAAGAACCTCAGCGACTGGACAGTAGAGTCCAGCGGTAATCCTCTGCCGGATACCCTGATGATTCAGACTGCCGACCTGGCAGGCGGATGCGGCCTCGAAGCCGAACAATACGAAGGCGTACTGTGCGTTATCGAATGCGCCACAGTGCTGGATACCGCCGGTTATGGTTCTTACTGGATAATGGACGACTCCGGCGATTCCTGTAAGACCGACGACGAACTGTACAAGTATGGTGATGACCAGCCGGAAATTATAGTTGGCAACACCTATACTTTCGTAGGAATCGTTGATTACAACTACTCGGAATATAAACTGAACCCGCGCTTTGCGGCTGACGTTACCTTATGCGAAGAGATTCCCTGCTGTGACGTTGACATGGTTCCCGATGACGATCCCGTTATCGTAGAACCCGGCGGACGTTTCGGATTGACCGGATTTATCGCTAATCCTACCGCCGATCCGATCGTAACCGATGTGTGGGGCGGCGTGCTTTATCAGGGGAATTTCTATCAGCAGTTCTCATTCCCGAACATTTCACTGAATCCGGGTCAGTTCATCTCCGCTCATACCTGGCAGAATGTGCCTGGATTCGCTCCGCAGGGAACCTATGGATATATCGCCTATTGCGGTGACCGTCCGGACGTTAAGTGTGACTCCGCTGAATTCGAATTCACAGTAGTTGGCGCTCGTCTCGCTAATGGCGCTGATGAATGGTTCATCGAAGGCGAGTTCTTCGGTAGTGAAATTATCCCGGTCGAATACGGGCTCAACAACAGCTATCCTAACCCGTTCAACGCTTCCACCACTATCAGCTTCGAGCTGCCGGAAGCCGGTAACGTAAACCTCGAGGTTTACAACCTGATGGGTCAGAAAGTGGCGACCCTGGTGAACGGTCATAAGGATGCCGGAATTCACAATGTAACCTGGGATGCTTCCCAGCAGTCCTCAGGCGTATACTTCTACAGATTATCCGCAGGTGAAAAGGTATTCACCAAGCGTATGACGCTGTTGAAGTAATTCTATTTGTAGGGGTAGTCCTTGCGGCTACCCTTATTTCTTCGGGTAGTCCTCGCGGCTACCCCTTTTTTTTGGGATAATCCTTAGGGAGTGTTATTGTGCTGTCGGGCGCCCTCATCAGAGCTGCCTAAAATATTGAAAATGTGCCTGGATTGAACAGATGCAGGTCGGGTTCCGAACGAACATAGTGAGTGAGAAACCCGACGATTTATTAATCTTATAGTCCTACGGTGTCGGGTTTCTCCGCTTCGCTCCAGCCTGCCCCGATTTATCGGGGGAACCCGACACCAATATCCGACCCCGCCAGTCAGCGCTCCAGCGCTGACGGACCCAAACACACGCCCTCCGAAAAACATCGGGAGGTCGGACATTTCTGTCCGACACAGATTGATAACAAAGAAAGCGCGGGACAGGAATGTCCCGCCTACTGGTTAATTCTATCATAGCGTACTGTCCCCGATAAATCGGGGCCGCACCCGACAGCTTTAACCATACCGTCAGGCATACTCACCTTGCATCAAAAAATAACGGGCTGTCCGATATATTGGACAGCCCGATTTCATGTTTCAGATTGATGTTTTAGTATTACATCGGCTTTTGACCGATTTTATCCTGGTGTCCTACATTGTCCTTCCGCCGATGCCATACCTTGAGAAGTGATCAACGCTGAATTCAAACTTACCATTGCCGTCATCATCAGCATCGACCTCGTAAAGCTCCCATTCCTGCTTGCCCGGATTCCAGTATCTTAACTCCGCTCCGTCGAACTTATCATTCTCGTCATAGTCCTCGATAGCTTCAACATCGAGAGACAAAGTTGTCGATTTGTTAAACCGGGTTCCGTCCGGTCCGAATTCGAATACATAGACCATACCGGATGCAGTCAAATAGGCTGATGCCTGCGCCGTAATGTTGACTACGCCTTCAGTCGCATCATTCGGGACATCCAGTTTAGCGTTATAACCACCCGCGCCAATATCAATTTCCACGGGATGGTCAGGGCTGGTCACTAAATCGACCGCATGATCAACCTTCATCGTGAACACTCTGCCCCATTGCTGCTCCACCTGTTCTGCGCCGAATGGCTCTTT
>WJIR01000297.1 GCA_014730175.1 Candidatus Zixiibacteriota bacterium | reverse complement strand
ACGCTTTTTCATTGGATTCTCCTTTGTTTAGTGTTTTAAAGCGTTATTTATAATTGTGAATTAAAGTCGTTTTAATTAATCCTGAATTATCGTTATGATAATGAGATTCGCTTTTTTCGAAGAATATCTAACCATCGTATAATGTTATTATGAATATTATCTATATTAGAAGCGCTGAACGAGCGGAATAGCACACTCCAATTCGCGCCATTCTAATACTTTATCTTTGATGAAACCCCCGAATCTTACAGCTATTTTCCGGAAAATTTATGATTTTTGCGTCATTTTCTCTATTTCCTTCAGCAATTACTAAGTATTCCAATTAAATCAGCAAATCCTTTGTAAGAATCGCCAATCTCATCAAATAATAATAAGGTAGGACATGCTGTTTTCCGATTTCGTCCTGATCGTCAATTCTCAAAACAGGGATATTGTGAAAGGATTTCGTTGGATTTGAGAAACGAAGATAAAGATAGCTGCCATGTTATGAAGATGCTTCATGCGTACGAGTTAAGATTGCTATCCGAAAAAGAACAATTCGGATTCGAAGTACATCTTGCAGTATGTCATGAATGTTATAATGAAGTTACGGACTTCTTATCAGTAATTAGAGTCCTTAAGAATAGTAAGAGCATACCCAGGACAATCCAAAATCAACTGAAGGATGTAGGCGAGAGGCGGAAGATGAGTCTGTGATAGAATTCCAAAAGGCTTCCTGTTCTGATTAGCAACAAAAAATCCCGAATAATCAGAACCTTGACTGTGGCTTCGATACCTGGTTTTATCGACTTGTGCCGTATTATATTGCTATTTTGGATAGAATTTATTATTTTTGAATAGCGATATTTTTCTACTACGCCCAAACTTGATTCCTTCAATAATGCATTTCAAACACTCGAAATGCACCGAGGAGTTGTCATTAATGGATTTGAATCAGCTATTTGCGGACGCTAAAAAAGGCGATAAGAAAGCAGAAAGTCTAATATATAATTATTTATTTGAAAGATTTAAATTTTTGGTTGGTCAGAAAATCAATACCAATGATGTTGAAGATATTGCACAGGAAGCATGCATGACGTTGCTTTCAAAATATAAAGCTATGGAGGGAAGAGAAAACTTCGAAAGCTGGGCTTATTCAATCCTTAAAAACAAAATCGGTAACTACTTGCAGTTGCGGAGAGTCGAACGCGAAGAACTATCCGATAAAATGGACGATATTCGGAATCCCGATAGAGGACCTATCGATATTCAGATTGAGAAGAGGTTAAATGATTGTATAAAGGAGATAATATCATATTATCCCAGGTACGCTCGAGCATTGAATCTCGCTTATCAAGGATACAAAGCTGACGAGATATGCGAAAAAATGGATATAAAGCCTAATAATTTTTATGTGATATTGAACAGGGGACGTAATTTACTACGAAATTGTCTCGAGATGGGGAGGATAAAGGCATGAGATCTTCATCGGAGCAACAGCTCTGCAATCTGCTGCATGCATACGAAATCGGTGCACTTACGGACGAAGACCGGGAACGATTCGAGATTCATCTGTTAAAATGTGATGCATGTTATAGCAGCGTTAAGGAATTCAAGGCTCATTCAGATACCATGGTCCGAAGTGAATTAATAAAGGGCACGGTTTCGCAAGGCATTGCTGAGACCGAGCCGAAGGGCTCCTTCGAAAAACTACGAAGATACCTGTTGCCTGATGTACCCGTGATATTTCGACCTGCTTTTTTATATCTGCTATTGCTGGTAGTTCTTATCCCCTTGGTTATAAGTATGATACAAATGCGCGGGACTAATATCGAATCTGTACAATATCAAGACCTGATATCAACCCGCTCAGCCAAAAGGACAGTCTTGGAGAAGGACCTAAGCAATCAGGCGACTCTTACATTTTTCTACCCGGATGCGCGACATAACAGGAATTACCGACTGATTATAACTCACGAAAATGGACAGGTAATCTACAAGGACGAAAATTACAATATGTTCAATGAGTATCAGACCGGCGCTATCAATCTCGATATCGAAAATCTAACCCCGGGTAGATATAACCTTACCATAAAGGATCCTGAGCTTGGAGACCAGCGAGAAGAAAACGTGTACACTTTTTGGATAGAATGATCCGGAAACCATGCGGCACCCTAATACGGATCACCCAGCAGAACAAATCCTCCCCAAAAAACCGGATGACAGCATCCGTGCTTTTCCCTTCGGTCATCAAGTATCGAAAGCTGAGAATTCCTCAAAGCTTCTGACTTCACAGAACCTGATAACCACTCATCATAAAACGTCTCCATCATCATCCTGGTTGACCAATCAGGTACGTCCCAAAGACTCATTATAAGCGACCTGGCTCCCGCCTGTTCAAATGACCGCCGCAGTCCAAACACCCCTTCTCCATTTTCTATCTCACCCAATCCGGTCTCGCAAGCGCTAAGTATTACGAGATCGCATCCGAGTAAATTCAGGTTGGATACTTCTAAAGCGGTCAGGATACCATCATCGTGTCCGCGGCTTAAAACATCAGTATTCCCGGGTGAATCTCCAATGATGCTGTTAGCACCAGCCAGAGCTATTCCCGAGCGAAGTAATGCGCTTTTTAAACTTTCCATTCCGTAAATGTCGTTACTGCTACCACAGAAGAATCCATGTGTTGCCAGATGAAGAACTAAGGGAGCGATATCAATGTTTTTTAGCACTTTTTCGGTTGCGGATTGCCCAAAATAATGTTCCGCTTCCATCTTCCATTTTCCGGACAATTTCTCGCTAATTGACTCACCCTCCTCACGGGTATTCGGCAAAGGAGTTAAATAGCCTCCTATGCAGTCTATAGAACGGGAATTCTCTATAATCGTTGCACTACTATAGTGCGTATGCATAGGCGAGTAAGCTTCGGATTTGACTTTGTTACTTGAGTCGAAGTCCGGGTCGGTCATTATTATTGCCCCCTCGCCTTTCACGGGGAGTTCGGAAATACTCCTGATATAACTCCGTGCTGATGACACATAACTGAAATGATACTTCTCAATAGCATATTTCTGGTTCGGTAGTGGGATGATACCGAATGGGATATGGTTTAGTTCACCATCAGGGCAGATAATTATCCTGTCCTTTTCATTAAGATGCCCCTCCAGCGGTCGGAAAATCCTTTCATAAATTTGCGATGTTACTTGATAATGCTCCTGTTCAAACAAAGTCTCAAGTTCAGGATTGATTCCCCTTTGGCCTCTTCCTAACAAAGCACCGCCGGCTCTGCGAATGGTCTCTCTCCATTCCGCAATCAATGAATCTATCGGTTCGACTTCCCCCAAATCATGCAATCTGGTTACTCCATCCGAATCCAGGTAAAATGCCATATAATGCTCGGAGCCGGTTTTATCTTCATCGTTGCCCGGACGATCAAAGTGATACGGTCGGTATCTGACATACTCCCAAAATGCACTGTTTGGCGGAAGATTATCTATGACGTAATCGGGGTGAAGATTTCTCAAAAATAACTCTTCGGCGAATTCCGCGCATAATTCGCTCAAGTCTATTTCAAGAAGTTCCTTAGTATTGTAAAGCACATTCAAAGTGTCTCCCAATCTCGCAAACTCAGACTTGCGAAGGAACATGTCCGATATCTGATCGTTGACCTCACTGAGCTTCGTTAACTTTTCTTCCACCACCGGATCGGATACGCAGAAGGCGAATTTGTGATTGCGTGAGATGGCATCCAAGATCAGTCCTTTAAATTCGAAGACTCTTCTCAGGGCGCCTCGAATTTTGCTTTTATCATCGATCAACATTGCCAGTGAAAGTAACTTATTCAGTTCATCGCGGAACTGCTCTATGTATAGCAATTGCATGGATTCGCTAACCTGAGTTATACGGGATTGTAAATCCCCGGTTTTGTAGTCGAAGCCTCTGTCGAAATAATCCCAGGCTTTGTCGTAATCTCCGGTGGTTGCGAAAATACTCCCCAGGATATAGTTATCAGGTCGGTCAATCGGTAACGTCCCCCATCTATTCGAGCATATATCTTTCGATTTCAGCGCTAACTGCAGAGCTTGCGAATACTTACCCTGGTAATAAAAATTCAATGACAAAAATCTCAGATTATCGGTCATTTCAAAATTTCGGGGACCGAACGATTTTTCATAACTCTTTATCACTTTTACATGGAGAGATTCGGCGCTGAGATAGTTTCGAATAGATGTATAGTAATTTGCTAAATTCGTAGCACAATAGCGTGTATTGGGATTATCATAGCCAAACTCTCGTTCCATTACGTTCAGAGCTCTCGTGTAGCAATCCTCAGCTATAGTTTTTTCCCCAAGTGATGAGTATACCAATGCCAGGTTATGAAAGCACATCGCAGATGAGACCTCGTTGTCACCTGCCAGATTATCAAAAATCCGGACCGCTTTCACGAGTAGAGATTCGGCTTGTTCAAAACGGTTGCGATTAATATATGGAATTGAAGATGCATTATAGCATCTTGCCAGCAGGAGGCTATCGGGAGGAGTTTCATGCTCAAAAACATTAGCCGCCCGATAAAAGAAATGTTCCGCTTCGGAGTAATTCTCCCTATGAGTGTATGCTATCCCGATGTTCATACATATTTTGCCTACGGCGATATTCATCGGACCCAGTAGAGCACTGTTGATTCTGAGTGCGTCCTCAAAGAACTCTAAAGCTCGAATTGGAATCCCTTTATATAACCAGAATTTTCCCGTCAGGTTCAGCACATGAGCGTAGGTGGTATCGTTTTTGCCGGCAATCTCTTCTACCATAGTCAATGCGTTTTCGATCAACACTTCCGCCGAATCCAACCGAGAAATATCGAGAAGCGAATCCGCTTGCCCACAAAGGATCTTCAGATCGGAGGATTCCGAAGAATACGCTTCTTCGCACACTTCAGGGATGCAAAGGAAGCATAGTAAAATTAGCGTTAATGATAACAGATTAAGATTGCTTGTTGTAGACTTACTCATCAGTTCAGAGCTGTAGTTGCGTGGATGTCTGTATCTTCGAAAAAAACCAATACGATCGAATTTCGCAAGAGTAATAATGCAAGAAAATCGTTTTCGGAACGTTTCTGTCCAATTAGCCTGTATTATTCGCAATTTTCGGGATAGGCAGCGATAAGCTCATCCGCATGGGGAGTATACGGTCCGTAGCTGACAGCACATCAATGTGCTACGCCGTTTTACCGCGGGAAGCAAAAAGGTCGGGAAATGATTCTCGACCTAATTGTTAATTTGCCAGATATGCCCTCAGTTATTTGAGCAATGTCATCCGCTTGGTGAAAACATTCTCTCCTGCGGTTAATTTATAAAAATAGACGCCGCTGGCATGTGCGCTTGCATCCCAGGCGATGCTGTGGTAACCTGCTTCGCAGAAGGTGTTTTCGATAAGAGCGGTAACTCTGCGGCCTAAGATATCATATACCTCCAGATTCACCGCCTGGTCTGAGTTCAGGAAGAAGTGAATATCAGTCGTTGCGTTGAAGGGATTGGGATAATTGCTGAGAATTGAGCTCGATGCACCTACCGGCTCAACCTCGCCCCATTCATGTACATCCCATCCTCCGCTCTCCCCGGCCAGCCCCTCAATAACCGTAAAATCGAAATACGAGGAATCGGTGATTGCCGGAAAATCACCTATGTAGAATATGAAATTGTACTGCCCTAAATAGGCATAATTCGGAACACGTTGAAATACATTATAGAAGGTAACGGTACTGTCGCCCAAAAATGGCACGTTGTACCGCTTCCATAGCGGTCCGTAATGGCTTCCATCGGGAAGCGTCAGACCTGTCCAACCATCTATCCTTACCGTTGTGTCAGCATGGTTAATTGTGGTAACATCATAACGGAAGTTGTCACCTCGATAAACCTCAATGGGTGGGTCAACGGGAGTAACTATTACTTCCTGCTCCTGCGCCAGGGCAAATGCTGCTAATGAACATAATATCAAAGCAGTTAGTAATGAGAATGTTATACGAGCCATAGGTTGCTCCTTTCGATAATATTGATAGGAATTTCGAAATGGATAATTAAGTAGTGCGTTGTTTTCAATCTACCAAGCTCCCTACTTCAAGCATCGTCACTCGTAGCGCGCAACTCAGGCGGCTAATGCGACAGGTCTGATAATCACTCCCTTGATAAATTGTTAACTCAGTTTTCTGCAAATAATGCAAACACCCAGCGCTTACACCATTTTTGTAGAATTCATTCTTTGATGCTGATAATTAAATACTATATAGTCCATTAATTGTCAAGGAATAAATTCCATATAAACCTAAGCCATTGTAGCGCAGTAACATAATAAGAGGGTTGTTAATAACCTTGTCCTTCTTTTAATCCGACTTTTGCATCATATAATCGGATATAACAATAAATTGACTCCATCGCGCATAATATCTATTTTGGCTTAATGATATCGAAACGAACCGGATTCGGCTCATCCTCATATCCCGCTGTTAGAATCTACGGACAGTCACCATATCAAGTTGCCGTTTTGCATGGTGGTCCCGGCGCTCCCGGGTATATGGCGCCGGTTGCGAGGGAATTGAGCAAAGCAATGGGAGTGATAGAGCCGCTTCAGTCCAAGGGTTCGCTTCAGGGGCAGATTCAGCAACTCGCAGAGCAACTGAGTATGTATGCCGATAAACCGATTGTACTTATCGGTTCATCATGGGGAGCGGTACTCGCTTTGTTTACCGCTGCGCGAAAATCGCCTGATTTCTCAAAATTGATTCTTATCGGCAGCGCTGTTTTTGATAAGCAAAGCTCCGAAAGGATCGAGAAAATACGAATGGATAGACTTACAGATGAGCAGAAGATTCGATTTGAAAAAATCAAATTGAAGATGGCGAATGCTAATTCATCCGAAATGGATGAACTGGTGAAACAATGGGGCGAGGTTTT
>WJIR01000296.1 GCA_014730175.1 Candidatus Zixiibacteriota bacterium | reverse complement strand
GAACAGCTTAAATGCGGGGGTAGGTTACGATCTGGGAACATTCAGAATCGACTATAATTTCGAATATATAAAATTCAGCGATCGTACGGTATCGGAGTTAACCGATGCTAATAATGATGGAACCTTTGACAACCATCCGGGTGAATATAGCATGGATTTGTATGCCAGCTTTATTTCCATCACCCATCAGTTCTAATAGAAGGAGATAACTATCATGCTAAAGATACTTAAAATCGTCTTGGTTGTAATTAGTATAATAGGAATGACCCTATTGTACAATTCGTGTAGCGAGAGATCATTACCGCCCGAACTTACAGTAGGAAACGGATATGATTATACATCATCCTATGATGATACAGCCTCCTTCTGGTTCAATTTTATGGGCAACAACACATTTAGAGAATTATCGGTTTATACTCCTCCTGAATATGATCCGGCGGATACCACTACGCTTTATCCGGTGTTGTACCTGCTGCACGGATACGGCGGAGACCACGATTACTTTACTCACAGGTACGGACTAAATGAAATCGCTGATGAACTGATCGCCACGGGTGAGATAGAGCCTATGATAATAGCGACTATCGATGCGTCGAGCATACTTGGTGGAGGATGGTATACCAACACCGAAGCATTCGACACGGTTCAGGTCATAGACACTCTCTACTGGACTTATACTGATTGGGATGAGGATACAGGAAATCCTATCGAATCAACCGCAGTTGAAGGGACTTTTGTCGTGGACCGCACCTTCGCCGGCCTGTACGAAGATCTGGTTGTACAAGAGCTGAAAAGACAGATCGAGAACAGTTACAACGTTTATTCCGATCGCCAGTATGTGGGTATTGGCGGCCATTCGATGGGCGGTTATGGCGCGATGAAACTGGCGATGAAACATCCTGACGTATATGGTTCCGTATCATCGATGTCCGGACCTTTATCCTTCCAACTTCTTATCGGCTGGATAGACAGCGTTCTGGCAGAGAACGGCATAGTCGCCGGAAATGAGAATAACGAGACGCTATTCCATAATATGACTCCGACGCATACCAAGCCACTGACATCGATGATGCTTTCGATGGCTTCCGTATTTTCTCCATACCCAATAGATGATACGACTTACACTGATTCATCGTACTATGTGAATCTACCGATCTATGATACGCTAAAAACTGTTTTCCAGCTTCAGGTGGAGCTGCCGTTTAACTGGACATACCTTGAGACAGAGACTTTAGACGACGATATATGGAACAAATGGCTGGCCGAGGACTGTCTATCCATGCTTGATTCCACCTATTCCAGCAGTCTGACAAATACCGCCGTTTATATGGATTGCGGGGATAATGATGAACTCGGCATCAAGGCGCATAATGATGCATTTGATCAGCAGTTGACAGCGGAGGGCATAACCCATGAATATATAGTCTATTCGGGTTATGTTGGTAATGACGCCAATCATGCCGATTTTATATCGCAACGATTACGGGAGATATTGAAATTTCATTCGGAAAATTTCCAGTAAGCAGCAGTTGATTATGGTTCAGGCTTCGAAACCGAGGGGAAACCCTCGGTTTTGACTATAAGCGAAATTCGGACTAAGTTTAAGGCTGGTCAATTTTGGCATTCAGTATGTCTCAAGACGTTGTTGAAAAAATTCTACGCTTAAAAGCGCAACATAACGCGGTAATACTGGCGCATAATTATCAGATACCTGAAGTACAGGATATCGCTGATTTTGTGGGCGACTCATTGGGATTGTCACAAACCGCCGCGGAAACCGATGCGGATGTTATCATCTTTTGTGGAGTGCATTTCATGGCGGAGACCGCCAAGATCTTAAGCCCCAACAAAAGGGTGATAATTCCTGATAAAAACGCCGGCTGCCCTATGGCTAATATGATCATGGCGCGCCAACTGGTTAATTTGAAATCGAAGCATCCTGATGCCGTTGTGGTTTGCTATGTGAATTCGACAGCGGAAGTGAAGGCGCTCTCCGATTATTGCTGTACTTCCGCTAACGGACCCCAGGTTGTACAAGCCGTGCCGGAGGAAAAGGAAATTATCTTCATCCCGGATCAGTATCTCGGAAGCTGGGTAATGAAGCAAACCGGACGCGAGATGATCCTATGGGATGGTTATTGCCCAACACATCATCGAATACTTCCCGAACACATTATGCAGCAAAAGCAAAAGCATCCCAACGCCGCAGTCATTGCTCATCCGGAATGCATCCCGGCAGTAACCGACATTGCGGATTTTGTGATGTCCACTTCCGGTATGATTAAAGCGGCAGAAGAAGCGGATACCGACGAGTTTATTATTGCAACCGAAATCGGGATGCTGAATCCCCTCAAGAAAGCTCATCCCGATAAAAGTTTCTATCCCGCTACCGAACTGGCGGATTGCCCGAATATGAAACTTAATTCCTTAGAAAAACTCCTCTGGTCGATGGAAGACCTGCAACCGGAAATATCCGTTCCCGAGGATATAAGACAGAAGGCGCAAACGGCTATTGATAGAATGATTAGCATAACGTAATGTTATGAATAAAGGCTTCTCGAAGTTAGCTTCCAACGCAGCCCTTGCCAGCATACTTGCTGCCCTGCTGGTTGGAATAATCGAAGCTTTATTACTTTTCGCCACTATCGGCAATTATGCCGATTTTTTAGTTTTCAAATATGCGGTTTTGCTTTATGGGATGTTGGGAGTAGCTGCTGCGCTAGGAGCTATACTCTCCTGGTTATTATTGTCTAAACTCGTAAAGGAACTATCATCTAAGACAGTTTACTGGCTTACTTTGACATTTATCTCCGGTGTTGGGATTCATGGATTGTTTCAATATCTATGGATTACTATTTGGTCGCTTCCCAGTCCTTTACCTTCGAATAAATTGGGGCTTTTAATCTGGACGACGATTTTCGTAGTTGTATTCTTCCCACTGTGCCGCTGGCTGGATACCAAATCGGGAAGTCGCCTTTCCGGAAGATCCCTGAATCTTCTACTCGTCATTCTCCTTTTCGCGGTACCATTGCTTCTTAGTGTAGTTTTGGAAACCGAGAAAGACTATAAGATAAAGGGTAAACATCATCCCCTCACTGACAGCAAACCAAATATATACCTTATAGTTGCGGATGCCTTGAGAGCGGACTACCTGCAATTTTATGGCGGGGAGACAACTACTCCGGCATTGCAATCATTAAAAAATGATGGAATTCTCTTCGAGCGCGCTTATGCGCCTTGTTCCTGGACACGCCCTTCCTTTGCTTCACTTTTGACAGGAGTTTATTCGAACCGTCACGGAGTCAGGGAGTTCTTAACCGGCAAATTCAGCGATGAGATTCCCAGCTTACAACAGTACTTAGCTGATATCGGGTACTACACCTGCGGCTTTTTCAATAATGCTAACCTCTCGCCCGACTTCAAGTTTCAGATCGGTTTTGATGAGTATTACTATTTCTTCCCCACGGATAAAGCCGGTCCTTCCGGAGCGGCGGTGTACCTGAGATTGCGCCAGTGGCTCAAAGGTTACGGGCTTTTACCTAAATCAGAATATTATCACCCATCGCAGTACTACAAACCTGCTGAAGAGTTGATCCCATCTCTGCAGGAATGGATTAAAGTGAACCAGAATTTCTCCCATTTCGCTATATTACATCTGATGGAACCGCATGGTCCCTACTTCCCACATCCTTATAACGGCAAAGCCTACGGGAAAGCCATCAATCCTGATGCCGGGCAAGTGGATATTCTCTTTTGGAACGATATATACAGAGAGGAGGTTGTCCACATGGATTCTTGTTTATCGGAGTTCTTTACTTCTTTGAAGCAGGAAGGACTGTATGATTCATCCCTGATTATATTTACCTCCGATCATGGAGAGGAATTTTACGATCATCAATATATGAACCACGGAACCACGCTTTACGAAGAAGTGATATGGATCCCGTTAATTGTCAAATTACCTGGCAATCATCGGGATACAAGCAGCATCGAGAGTTTAGTTTCGTTGATAGACATTCCTTCCACAATCGCCGGAATCCTGGACATAGATCCTCCGGACGACTGGGACGGTATAGACATGATATCGAAATTAACCGATAGAGAGCACCGCTTTGCGGATTTAAAAAATGACGAATTGGATCTGTATTCCGTTGTCACCAACGATTATAAGTTAATACACAACTTATCTAATCCTAAAAATGTTGCGGAATTCGAATTATATAGTTTGATTGAGGATTCGGAGGAAAAGCGAAACATCGCTGATAGATATCCCCGAATAGTCGATAGCCTGAATGCTCTGATTCAATTAGAATTAATGCAGGACCAAATATCGGGTTCGTCGGATACGTTGAATTTGGATAAGGCTACTATTGAAAGATTAAAAGCGCTGGGATATTTGGAATAACATAATTTTCTTTGCAATTTCTGAAAAAGACGGTTTTCTGCATATAAATAAAAGGAACACTACCCCATGATAAATTTCGAATTTCAATTGCCTACTAAGATCGTTTTTGGGATCGATGAACTTAAAAGAGCCGGAGGATTTGCAAATCAATTGGGAAAGAAGGGGATGGTTGTAATCGGCAAGGGATCAGTCAAAAGGCTTGGTTACTATGATCGTCTGGTAGAATCTCTACGAGAACATAACGTAGAATTCGTTTCTTTCGAGGGAATTGAGCCAAATCCGCGTTCAACGACGGTTGATAGAGCCGGCGAAACCGCCAAGCGGGAGAATGTTGATTTCCTGATCGGATTCGGTGGCGGTTCGACTATGGACGCTACCAAAGCTATCGCAGTCCGCGCGCTGGTCGACAATCCTATCTGGGAGTATATTCGAGGTAAAGACGGCGAGCGACCACTACCGGTCAAGCAAGCCCTGCCTACTTTAATGATTCCCACCGTGGCGGCGACTTCATCGGAAACCGACGCCGGAGGAGTTATAACAAATTGGGAAACTCATCAGAAGTGCGGACTGATTAATCCGTTGCTTTTCCCGAAAATATCGATTATCGATCCCTCGCTGACAGCATCGGTAAATGCTGAAACCACCGCCGATGGCGCGGTTGACATCATATCTCATGTTCTCGAGAGTTATCTTGCCGGGGACAACAATGCTCCGGTTCAGGATAGAATTACCGAAGGCATTATGCGCACCGTGATGGAAAATGCACCCAGAGCAATTGAAAATCCTGATGATCTCGAAGCTCGGTCGAATTTATCCTGGTGTTCTTCCCTGGCATTGTCGGGATTTGTTAATTCGGGCAGAGGTGGTGTTTTCTCCGTTCATCTCATAGAACATGCTATCTCGGCACATTACGACATTGCCCATGGCGCCGGCTTAGCGCTTCTCTTCCCACCCAAAATGCGCTTTGACATTGAAACTATTCCCGAGAGGATACGCACTCTGGGCAGGAACCTTTTCTTAAAGGAGGATATCACTGCCGAGCATACCGTTGATTTATTCGAAGAATGGCTGGATTCAATCAACCGGAAATTAACTTTTAGAAAACTACGTATCGATGATTCCAGATTCGAACGGATGGCTGATGATGTTATCAGGATGTTCGGCGGGAAGGAAGAATATCTAAAGAATCCCCGACCAATTTGCAAACAGGACATAATCGATATGTTTGAAGCCGTTAAATAACTTGTCATGTTATTTGATACTAATCATAGGACTCTAATAATCGGTAGCCGAAGGCTTGTCCTTCGGGACAAGCAGGTAGGTCGGACATTCCTGTCCGACGAATATAAACCGTATCCGAAGACCTGCCCTTCGGTATCCAAATCGACAACAGAAGGTTTACGCGTCTCTGGCGTACTCGCCCTTCGGATTAACTATCGGTAGCCGAAGGCTCGCCCTTCGGGATATTATCAAATAACATCAGTTTACGCCCTTTTTTGCTTATTCTCATTATCTTTTTCATGAACATTGGAGGATTGTACCTATGGACATTCTTGAAATAGCCGCTCAATTTATGGAGGTCTCGGCGCGCACCGCTCCGAAGAGTATGGGTAAGGATTTCATTTCAACTAAAATAATCTCAAAAGGAAAATTAGACAAACTGGCAGATGAGATGGATCGCATTCATCGAGAAGAAAAACGGCGGGATTTCGACCGTGACGCGAATTCTGTTCGCGCTTCGGGAGCCATTCTGCTGATCGGCTTAAAGAATTCGGATGAAGTCGGACTTAATTGCGGCGGTTGCGGTTACCCGACATGCGAAGAAAAGGCGGCTAATCGAAAGAAAGGTAAAGAATTTACAGGCCCTCTGTGCGTTTTCAGGCTTTTGGATATGGGAATTGCGCTGGGATCGGCGGCAAAAACCGCATCAATATTCAATTTCGACAGTCGGATTATGTATCGTATAGCCATTGCCGCCATGAACTTGGGATGGATCGAATGGGAGGTATTAATGGCGATTCCGATTTCAGCATCCGGCAAATCGCCGTTTTTCGACAGGAAATCCAGCGATGAAACCCTCAATATCTAATTTGTGATATTTATGAAGATCTGCTGTTATATTTCGCTTGTTTCCATCACTTATATAGTGAAGGCTGGACATTAATCGAAGAAGCGAGGAGGTTTGGGGGCGGATGGAAGATCCGCCCTGAGGCTGTTGATAAAAACAAAAAGCTTGGATGAATTTTTGAGACCCCGCGTTTTAACGCGGGGAGGATCACTATTTTTAATAACGACGGGTTTTAACCCGTCCTGTATTGTCATCAATCTGAGGGGCGGATTGACGGCTTGGAATTGTGATCTCAGAGAAAACGCCATCCCGTTTTAACGGGATGGCGTAAATTTAGGGGAGCGAGGGATTGAATTAACACTTTTCTTTAAAAACACTAAAGGATTTACGTCCGCGTCGGAAGTATTTCGCTTTCGCTGCTCCACGAAGGAGGTCACGGCGTACACTCAACTTCCGGAGGTTACCTTCATTAGATTGGTGTTAAAGGTCTTTTCAATCGTACTCGCTCCTGCAATCCTATTATAACATATACTGCCGAAAATTGCAAAAGTTTATTTGCTAAAAAGTAATTTAATTTATGATAGCTCCCTATAACATCAAGTATTATATGTGCTTATAGTATTTTTGTGTCCAACTGCGGAAAATTTAAAACATCCATAATTCAATTTACCGTGAAATAATCTTGCTATTTAAGAATCGATTTGATTAAATAGCAGTATGCGTACATTCATTGCCGTAGATATACCCGATGATGCTAAAATGGCTCTCGATAAGCTCTGTATTGGATTCCGGCGCAGCGGATGTCGGATTTCATGGGTGAAGGCGAAAAACCTGCACCTGACGGTAAAGTTTATCGGGGACTTCGACCCGGAGAGTATCCCCGAACTTACGGCAGCCCTGAAGGAGACGGTCAAGGGACATGGCAAACAGCTTGTTTCCCTGCAAGGTCTTGGGGGATTTCCCAATACGAGAAAACCGCGAGTTTTATGGGTTGGAGCGGAACAGGGCAGGGAATGGTTCGTAGAGTTAGCCAGGAAGATCGATAAAGCATGTGCAAAGCTCGGAGTTAAAAAGGAAAAAAAGAAACCGAGTCCGCATTTGACCATCGGGCGTGTCCGGGACTTGCATGATTGGCATAAACTCGAGGAAAGCTTTAACACCGCATCATTTGAATATCCCGCATTTGAAGTGGATAGCATAACAATATATAAAAGCGATTTATCGCCGCGGGGTGCGGAATATTCGGTGATTGAGAAAATCCCGTTGGACTAACTGTATGATTAGCAAAGGACCAATATACGGTAGCCGAAGGCTTGACCTTCGGAAAATAAATCATTCGCCGAAGGTTTACGCGTCTCTGGCCGGCTTGTCCTTCGGGACATATTGGGAGGTCGGACATTCTTGTCCGACTAATATAAACCGTAGCCGAAGGTTCACACGCCTCTGGCCCGCTTGCCCTTCGGGATATGAATCCGTTACCGAAAACATGATTTATTAGTAATACAGGTTAGAAATTGATTTATCAAATTTAGCTGAAAACAAAAGTCAACTTTAAGGAGAGATAGGGGCAGGTATGACAGAACTTTCGAAAGATAAAAAGAAGGCGGTGGATGCCGCGGTAACTCAGATAGAACGCCAGTTCGGAAAGGGTTCTATAATGAGGCTCGGCTCCGATGGCGTGGCAGTGGGGATAGCTGCAATCCCTACCGGTTCTTTGAGTCTGGATTTCGCACTGGGTGTTGGCGGTATACCGCGGGGAAGGGTGGTTGAAGTATTCGGTCCCGAATCATCGGGCAAAACTACGCTGGCGCTGCACATGGTGGCCGAAGCTCAGAAAGCGGGCGGAATAGCCGCCTTTATCGATGCCGAGCATGCGCTGGATCCGGTCTAT
>WJIR01000295.1 GCA_014730175.1 Candidatus Zixiibacteriota bacterium | reverse complement strand
GATACGTCAGAATTTCAAGCGGGTATTCAGCGAACTGTTCGAAGGCGGTCAGGCGGATGTTATGCTGCAGGATCCCCGAAATCCTTTGGAATCGCCTATTGAGATAGAAGCCAGCCCCAAGGGGAAAAAGATCGTATCCTTAACCCAGTTTTCGGGCGGCGAGAGGGCGCTGACCGCTATCGCCCTTCTTTTCGGGATATACTTTGTCAAACCATCACCTTTCTGCTTTCTGGACGAGGTTGATGCGCCTTTGGATGACAATAACCTCAGAAGATTTCTGAAGGTCCTCAAAAAGTTTGCGGCATCGACTCAATTCGTAATTATTACACATAACAAACTCACGATGGAAGCCAGCGATACGCTTTACGGCGTTACAATGGAGAAGCCCGGCGTATCCAAGCTGGTTTCGGTACGTTTCGAAGATGAGACCAACAGAGAATTAACTTCAACCGGAACGGAAGGATAAGATGGGATTTTCCATTAAAGCGCTTAAAGAGAGACTATCGAAAACGACAGATAAAATCTCCAGCGGCATCCGAAGTGTATTGCCGCGGGGAAGAAAGATAGATGATGAGTTACTGGAGGATTTAGAAGAGGTATTGATTTCCGCCGATATCGGGCCTGAAGCCGCTGCCAAAATTATCGAAGAAGCGAGACAGCAATATCGTGGAGGCAAGATAACCGAAGCAGAACAACTCGAAGAATTGATGATTTCCACGGCAGCCGATATCCTGAAGAAAGCAGATGAACAACCACCAAGTACCGATATGGTCAAGCCAAAGGTTATAACGATAGTTGGCGTTAATGGCACCGGCAAAACCACCTCGATTGCTAAGTTAGCGAAGTATTACATGGACGATGGCAAAACCGTATTGCTGGCTGCCTGCGATACCTTCCGTGCCGCCGCCGTGGAACAACTGACGATATGGGCTGATCGGGTTGGCGCTGATATCGTGAAACATGGACAGGGATCCGATCCGGCTGCGGTAGCTTTTGATGCTATCAGCGCAGCAAAATCCAGGGGTAGGGATGTGGTGATTATAGATACAGCCGGCAGACTGCATACAAAATCCAATTTAATGGAGGAACTTAAGAAGATACATCGTGTTGCTAACAAAGCGATGGAGGGCGCGCCGCACGAATCACTACTGGTTATTGACGGCACCACCGGACAGAATGGACTTGCTCAGATAAAACTCTTCGACGAAGCTGTTCATCTCACCGGTTTAATTTTGACCAAGATGGATGGCACCGCTAAAGGCGGCGTGGTTCTGGCGGCGGCTACTCAGTATAAAATACCGGTTCGTTACATCGGTTTGGGGGAGAGGGCTGAAGACTTTGACCTTTTCGAACCGGAGAAATTCGCAACCGCAATATTCCAGACAAAGAACAATGCTTAAAGAAATATCACTCAAAACATCGAATAGAACCGAATTGATCGATATCACCTCTCAAGTCGAATCGTTTTTGCGCGAAGCCGGTGTCGAAAGCGGTATTATCGTGATCTACACCCGTCACACAACCGCTGGCGTGACAATCAATGAGGACGCCGATCCATCAGTACGCAAAGATATCGATAAATTCTTGCGCGAACTGATTCCGGTTGATTGGGGATTTTCCCATGCGGAAGGAAACAGCGACGCGCATTTAAAATCAACTTTGGTGGGAGCATCCGAAACCGTAATAATCGACGGCTCCAAATTACTGTTGGGTCGCTGGCAGGGAATATATTTCTGCGAGTTCGATGGACCGCGTAGTCGCACCGTCTATCTCAAGATAATGCCGGAGTAAGCCTTATGGTTAAGATATACATATATGCAGGTGGAAAGAATAAAAGAGACTGGGCTGTTCCAGGTATTGAACATTACATTAAGTTGCTCAAACCGTACGCGGAGGTTTCCATAGAATACTATCCGGGCGGAGCGAGGTCAAAAGAATCTCCCGCATCCTTCATAAATAGAATCCCGAGTTCGATTCCGATAGTATTTCTTGATGAACATGGTAAGCAATTCCATACCGTGCAGTTCGCCCGTTTTTTTACGAATCTAACTCAATCCGAAGGCAAAATAGCATTTGCGCTCGGTAATCATGCAGGCTTTTCAAACGAGATTGTCTCCCAGGCGGAATATGTTATATCGTTTTCGGAAATGACATTCGGGCACAGGCTTTCCTTAATCATCCTTCTCGAGCAAATATATCGCACATTTGATTTATCTTCCGGTGGCAAATATAGTCGATAATGATTATATTTTAAGAATAACTTTTGATTTTCTCTAATTGCGACTGATTTATGCTCCTGGTTGACATTCAAAATATCGTTGTTAGTTATGGCGCCGATACCGTGCTGGATGGAGTTTCGCTCCGGGTGGATGAAGGCGACAGAATAGGTCTGATAGGAAGGAACGGTGAGGGCAAAACCACCTTACTTCAATCGATAATAGGCAGTCATAAACCTGATTCCGGTTCGGTGGTTATGCCCAACTACATCAAGTTCGCTTATCTGCAGCAGGATCAAGTTCACACCCAGCGACTCCCACTGTTCGAAGATATGAAATCGGTCTTCGAAGAGACTCTCCGGAAGCGTCATCGGATTAAAGAATTGGAAGGACTGATGGCGTCTGATACCGAGAATAGTCAATACCTAAGGGAATATGGTCAACTTGTAGATGAGTACGAAGCCGCCGAAGGTGATCAGGTCGAAAGGAAAATCGAGGAAGTGCTGAAGGGATTGGGATTCTACGAGCATGAATTCACAAAACCGGTCAAGGAATTATCCGGTGGACAGAGAAACAGGGCTGCACTGGCGAGAGTGCTATTAACGGGCGCGGATTTGCTTCTGCTGGATGAGCCCACCAACCATCTGGACCTTAACGGGATCGAATTTCTCGAAAATTATCTGACCAGCTTCCGCGGCGGAGCGATCATTATATCGCATGATCGTACTTTTCTCGACAATGTTGCAAATAGTATTTGCGAAGCACAAAGACAGGAGCTGTTGGTCTATCCCAACGTAAATTACTCCGGATATCTTCCGCTAAAACGAAAGCAGCATGAATTGCAACTCAAGAAATTTGAACGGCAGCAAGCGGAGATCGAACGACAGGAGGAATTTATACGCAGGAATATAGTCGGACAGAAAACCAAACAAGCGCAATCGCGCCGCCGAATGCTCGCGAAAATGGAGCGAATGGAGAGACCGGCGGAAGATACCAGCGGGATGAAACCGGTAATAACCGATATCGCTCGATCCGGACTGAAGGTCGCCGGAGTAAGCGATGTTTATAAATCGTATGGAGATAACCATGTTTTAAACGGCGTCAGTATCGAATTGGAGAGAGGGGAAGCCGCGGGAATTATCGGTCCGAATGCTTGCGGTAAATCCACATTGCTGAAAATTATCTCCGGCTTAATTGAAGCTGATAGCGGAAATGTTAAAATCGGAAGTAACGTCTCCATCGGTTATTTCGGCCAACACAGAGATGATATCGAATATTCCCGGACTATCCTTGATCAAATTTGGGATCTGGTTCCGGACTGGGAGGAAGTTAAAG
>WJIR01000294.1 GCA_014730175.1 Candidatus Zixiibacteriota bacterium | reverse complement strand
GTGTTATGGAAACCACCGTCGGCGCTGGAGCGCCGACCGGCGGAGAAGAAACTGGTTTACCCTCGAAGTTAAAACTCGATGGATCCCCTAATCCTTTCAACGCAAGTACACGCATCGATTACCTACTATCAGAGGATGGACATGCAAAGCTGGAGATCTTCGACATCATGGGTAAGCAAGTAGATATCTTGATAGACGGATACAAGGAAGCAGGTGAACATTCCATTGTTTGGAATGCGAAAGATTACCCATCAGGCGTTTATTTCTGTATATTAAAGCAAGGACTATCACAAGCGACTCAGAAGATGGTATTAGTAAAATAAGCAATCAAGTCAGCAAAGAAATTACTTCTCGTTCTCCCGAAAGGGAGGATGAATATATCAAAATCAGGAGAAACGACATGAATAGATTAGTATTTATATTCACCGTGGGTCTATTGATTTTATGTTTCATAGCTGTGCCCGTTTCTGCGCAGGATACTCTTTGGACTAAGCGTTATGGAGGAGAAGGCTGGCAGGAGGGACGAAATCTAAGCAATTCGATGGAAGATGGATTCGTCATAGTAGGGAAAACAGATTACGGGAATGTCGGCTGGGATGCTTATCTGGTGAAAACCGATAGCCTGGGAGATACCCTATGGACTTCGGTTTTCGGCGGATCAGGACATCAAACACTAACTTCAATTTGCACAACCGATGGTGGCTATATGATTGGAGGGTCAACTTCAGCGGGTGAATACGGCGGCGAAGATTTTTGGTTGTTGTTTATAGGTGAAAATGGTGATTCCGTTTGGAGCAGAACCTATGGCGGGTCTAATAATGATTACTGTCGCGCCTTGGTGAATACAGGTGATGGAGGTTATATCTTAGCCGGAACAACTCATTCTTATGGCGCCGGACATTCCGACTGTTATGTGGTCAAAACCAATTCAGTTGGCGATACTTTGTGGACACGTACTTATGGATGGTCGGGTGATGACAAGGCATGTTATGTCCGGCAAACAGTTGACGGGGGATTCGTCATAGCGGGTTTAAGTGAGTTTAACGAAAGCACACGAGCATATCTGGTGAGGACCGATGCACAAGGGGAAGTTCTTTGGTATAATCTGGAGTTTGAAGGTAATAGTAAAGTATTCCTTTCGGTCAAGCAAACCAGTGATGGTGGTTTTGTGGCGGCGGGATATACTGTGGATTGGTCAGGAGGATACTGGTATTATCGATTCTATATAGTTAAATATGATTCGCTGGGAAACAAAGAATGGTCTAAGCAATACGGCGAATACCCTTATATGAATGTCGCTTTTGATGTATTACAAACAGTTGACGGCGGTTACATAGTTGTCGGGAGCCGATCCCATGATGGTATAGACACGTATATAGTCAGGACTGATTCTCAAGGTGAGTTACTATGGTCATTAGTCCTTAATAGCCCGGGTTTATACGATGAATTATTTTCCATAAAAAGAACAGGCAATAATGAATATGTAGCTACCGGTTGGTTTGATTGGGATATGTGGTTAATTAATTTCTGGGAACCATCCTACTGCTGTGAAGTGGATATGGTTCCTGATGATGACCCTGTCATTGTTCAACCGGGAGGCTCATTCGGTTATACTGGAGCATTGTTAAATCCCACCGAGGAAGCCTTAGCATTCGATGTATGGGTGGGGGTGATATATGAGAATCAGTTTTTCCAAACACGTTTATTCGAGGGCACAGAACCATTGGGACCGGGGGAATTCCTGACGCGTCATTTCCGGCAGTATGTCCCCAACTATGCGCCTCTCGGTGATTATCGTTACATTGCCTACGGAGGTAACTACCCTTCTAAATGCGATTCGGTATGGTTTGATTTCACGGTGGAAGGCGCGCCATTGGCAGATGGCAACCGCGATTGGGGTGTCACTGAGTCCGTTCCCGATAAAATCGGGAGAGTGCAAACCTGCGGAAGGGAAGGCGATTTACCCTCGCTAATTTCGATTGACAATTCACCGAATCCATTCAATGCCGCAACCACCATCACTTATCAACTCCCGGAAGCAGCCAATGTGAATCTCGCCATTTATAATCTCTCCGGACAGAAGATTGCCACGCTGGTTGATGGCGTAAATTCCGCGGGAGAATATTCCGTAACATGGGAAGCCTCCGATGAAGCATCCGGTATCTACTTCTATAAGTTGACTGCCGGCGAGAATTCCACCGCTCGCAGAATGGTGTTGCTGAAGTAAAATGATGAAGTGCGGGAGAGAAAGCATTTCTTCCCGCTTAACTTAGCGATTAAAAATCAAGTGTTGCAGTCTTCTTATGGTTGCCGGAGCATGTCCGGCGTAATGGTTATTTGCATATATATAGATCTGGGCTCGGAATCGCTCGGTTAAGTCCTCCATCAGGTTTGCCCAGCGCATAAGGCTATCTTCATGATCGATTACCTCCTTATCCCATGTTGACGTTATATCTTCGATCTTCTTCCGGTCTCCAAGCAAGCGTATATAAGAGAAATCGGTTGTGACAGGTTCGATCATTTTAGCGATTTCATCTCCATGCGGCATCCATCCCTGATCCGCAAGCACTAATGCCGCGTTATGCTTCTTGCATAGTTCAACGAAATCCGGTTTCAACCAATTACGATTCCGGATTTCGACTGCATATCTGAAGTCATCAGGAAGGTCTGTCAGGAACTTATCCAGCTTTTCGAAAAACTGCTTTCTACCTGCGTAAACTCGTTTCGGTAAATACGGAAATTGAAGCAGCAATGGGCCGAGCTTTTCATCAAGGCGGCTCATCACGCCGAGGAACTTATCCCTTGTTTCGTAAGTCGCATCTGGCTGCAAAATGACATCGGGATTCGGCTCCCTGCCCTCGCCGCCATGCACAATTGACCGGGGGAATTTAGCCGCGAATGTAAAACTATCCGGTGTTTTAGCCGCCCAACCATCGACCGTTGAACCGGATGGTATCCTGTAATAAGTTGCATCAATTTCTACCGTATCGAACTGAGTGGAGTAGTATGACAGGAAGTCCCTCGAAGCGGTTCCTTCCGGATAGAAAGGGCCTACCCAATCCTTCGATGAAAATGATGATGTACCATAGTGAATGCTGCTATTTTTCATATTGATTCTCGATGCTGATTAGTGTTACCGAAAACCACCAATAAATCGAACTTGTTCCGATTGCTACCGTCCACCATCCTAAAATACACTTGCAGACAGATATTCTAAACGATATTTTATTTTAGAACAAGTTTATAATATTCTAAGGAGTATATTATGGATTACCAACCTATTAAAGCTCCCCGTGGGGATAAAATAAGCTGTAAAAGCTGGCAGACCGAAGCTGCCATGAGGATGTTGATGAACAACCTTGACGAGGAGGTGGGCGAGAACCCTCGGGAGTTAGTTGTTTACGGGGGTATAGGCAAGGCTGCGCGTAACTGGGATTGTTATCACGCCATTGTCCAGGCGTTGAAGAATTTAGAAAATGATGAGACATTATTGGTGCAATCGGGAAAGCCTGTTGGAGTTTTCAAAACGCATGAATACAGTCCGCGCGTTTTGATTGCTAATTCCAATCTGGTTCCACAATGGGCAACCTGGGAGCATTTCCGTGAACTGGATAGGCGCGGTTTAATCATGTTCGGGCAGATGACTGCCGGTTCCTGGATTTATATCGGAACCCAGGGGATTTTACAGGGCACGTATGAAACTTTTGCGGCGATTGCCAAAGAGCATTTTGGCGGCGACCTTGCCGGACGGTTTATACTTACCGGAGGAATGGGCGGAATGGGCGGCGCTCAGCCATTGTCCGGGACGATGAATGATGCTGTTATCCTGACCGTAGAGGTTGATAAATCCCGTATCGAAAAACGATTGAAAACCGGTTACAACGATGAGCTCACCTATGATCTTGATGATGCCCTGGCTCGGGTTGAGAAGTACAAGGCTGAGAAAAAGGCGGTATCCATCGGTTTGGTGGGCAACTGCGCCGATATATTCCCGGAGATTTTGCGGCGCGGCGTTATTCCTGATATCGTAACCGATCAGACTTCCGCACATGATGAATTGAATGGCTATGTACCAAATGGCATGAGTTATGAGGAAGCTCTTGATTTGCGAAGGAGCGATCCGGATAAGTATATCGATCTTTCCTTCCAGGCAATGGCTGAGCATTGCCGGGCGATGGTTGATTTCCAGAAAAAAGGCGCGATTGTTTTCGATTATGGAAATAACCTGCGAGGGCAGGCGCAGAAAGCAGGTGTTAAAGATGCATTCGCTTATCCCGGATTTGTCCCTGCTTATATCCGTCCACTGTTCTGCGAAGGTAAGGGACCTTTCCGCTGGTGTGCCCTTTCCGGGGATCCGGAAGATATCTACAAGACCGATCAGAAAGTGCTGGAACTGTTCCCGGAGGATAAAGCTCTGGCACGATGGATTGAGAAAGCTCAGAAGAAGGTACATTTCCAGGGATTGCCTTGCCGTATATGCTGGTTGGGTTACGGAGAACGCGACAAATTCGCGGTGGCGTTGAATGATATGGTCAAATCGGGCGAACTCTCCGCGCCGATAGTGTTGGGACGCGATCACCTGGATACCGGTTCGGTGGCATCGCCTTATCGCGAAACCGAGGCGATGAAAGATGGTTCCGATGCTGTCGCCGATTGGCCTTTGCTTAATGCGATGCTGAATACGGCATCGGGAGCCTCATGGGTATCGATTCATCATGGCGGCGGCGTGGGGATGGGATTGGCGATCCATGCCGGTCAGGTTTGCTGCGCCGACGGCAGCGATATGATGCGTTCCCGTCTTCGGAGAGTCCTTACCAACGATCCCGGAATCGGAGTGGCCCGCCACGTTGACGCGGGATACGATGAAGCTATCGACATCGCTAAAAAGCGCGGAGTGAGAATTCCGATGAGGGAGTGAGATTTTCGACATTTCATTATCTATGAATTATCCGGGCTACAGAAATAAAGCTTACCTCGAAAACTCAAAAAACAAGCTAATGCTGAAATTATGTTTTCCGCTCTTTTTTCTTCGCTGCAGGGAAAAGGACGTTATTTAAAATCAAACGGTAGCCGGGTGAGTTCTTATGAAGCTCTAAATCAGTAGGCGGATCGCCGATACGATGCTGATAATCCTCCGGGTCATGCCCGCCTAACCAGGAGAAAAATCCGCCGCCGAATTTTCCGTGAAGATATTTCACCTCTCCTTTATCTTCGGAATCCCCCATTATGGTGATATAATCTTTGACGAACTGCTTATGATATCCGGTGCATTGCCCCAGAAATCCATTAACAGCGTTTACATGATTTTGCACCAGCATAGTCGGTATCGGATCATACTTAGCAGAAAAATCGAATAGGATGAAATAATCCGCCTCGGCGCCTAAAACGCTTGAGCGGCGAGTTGGCGAGGTATCTATATTCGAATGCTCATATACCAGCGGATCGAGAATCGGAGTGAAATCCTCAAATGCCAAACATTTGGAATAATCGAGTTTCTCGGTGCAGTTGGGGTCCGGCGGATCGCCATCGAATTCCGACGGCACGATATCCACTCCCTCTGCCGCCAGAGCGATATCGTAGGTATCGGTTGCCGAACACATTGCGAATAAGAAACCGCCCCCCGCAATATATCTCTTCAGTTCTTTGGCAACCGCCAATTTCAACTCGCTGACTTTATTGAAACCTAATCTTGCGGCGGTCTCCTCGTTTATACGCTTGCTTCGTTTGTACCATATCGTATTTCGATAGGATGCATAAAATTTACCGAACTGCCCTGTGAAATCCTCGTGGTGAAGATGAAGCCAGTCGTAATTCTTCAGCTCCCCTTCCAGAACCTGATCATCCCAGATGATTTCAAAGGGAATCTCGGCATAAGTTAGCGCCAGGTTAACGGCATCATCCCAGGGTTCGTCCTTACTGTTTGGCGGTGCGTAAATGGCAACCTTGGGCGCTTTCTCCAGTAGCACCGCTTCCATATTGTTATCCTCGATTGTCGCCCGTATCTGAGCTTCCTGCGACGGACTGACAAGTTCGAATTTAACACCCAGCAGTCGGCATCTTTCGGCGATCGCGTTGATACCGGACGTTAGGAACGAACCACCGCGGTAGTTCAGCAGCCATTCCGCATCCTGCCCCTGTGTGAGTATCCAATAAGTTATGCCGTATGCTTTAAGGTGATCGGTTTGGGTTAGATCCATGGGGATAAGGATTTTATCCGCGGATGCCGTGGCGGAGGAAGTCAGAAGTAGTATAATGACTATCAGAAAACTCTTTTTTGTTAGATTCATAACTGTCCTTTCCCTATAGTGGATCATCTTGATTTAACTCTTGAACCATGGAATTTGCTTATCTCGTAATCGAAGGCTTGTCCTTCGGTTACCAATTAATCCCGATTGGCCGACGAGAATATCTGCGCTGCCGATCATCCCGAGAGGTAAACACGCCGGAGGCGTGTGAACCTTCGGCCACCGACAATCCCGAAGGGCAAGCCTTCGGCTACCGGACCAATACCTACTCCTTAATCCAACCCGGTTTCCGTTTTTCCAAAAATGCCGCCAGTCCTTCCTGACCTTCATCAGAAATCCTGAGTTTGGCGATAACTTCCGCTGTGTATTTTTTAAGATAATCGTAATCGAAATCCCCGACGGTTCGCAGAAGTTCCTTGGATATCGCCATTGCGTTCGGTCCCGAATTGGATACCTGTTTGACTATTACGTCTATCTCCTTGTCAAGTTCGTCATTATCCGCAACTATATCCACCAATCCGTATTCTTTAGCTTCTTTGGCTTTGAATCGCTCTCCGGTGAGGAAAAGACGGTTGGAGCGGGACAATCCGACCCGCATAACGACATAGGGAGATATACATGCCGGAACCAGCCCGATTTTCACTTCCGAAAATGAGAATTTGGCGTCTTCGGCAGCTATTACGATATCGCATGCTGCAACCAATCCGGTGCCGCCGCCGATCGCGGCGCCGTTGATCCGCCCGATTACCGGTCTGGGAAACGTATGGATATTATACATCAAATCTGCCAAAGCAAGCGCATCCTGAAGGTTTTCTTCATAAGAATAGTTTTTCATTTTTCGCATCCAGTTCAAATCTGCGCCTGCACAGAATGATTTTCCCTCTCCGGTGAGGACCAATGCCCTTAAATTGCTTTTACCTTTAAGATTCTCAAGAGCGATATTAAGCTCATCGATCATTACCTCATTGAATGCATTGGCTATCTCCGGGCGGTTGAGTTTTAACCTTGCGACATCATTTTCGATATTCAAGTGAATAGTCTCATATCTTTCCACAATTGTCCTCATGTCTTAAATATTGCTTTACGGCAGGATAATAAAAACCGACCGTTCAGTCAAGTAGGGATAAAAAGGCACCAATTCACAAGGAATTATTTACAAATTGGGAAAATATTAAGCGATTACTAATGAAATCGAAATAATCCGATGATATTCTCATATCCTATTTAAACCGAAAAAAATGGTAATAGCTGTACAGGATCAAAAATCAAGTAAGAAAGAAATATGGATTGAGAAATGGTTAAAGTAGATCTGCATCTTCATTCGAAATATTCAAATCGCCCGAGCGAATGGTTTCTTAATAAGCTGGGAGCAAGAGAATCATACACCGAGCCGGAAACTATATACCAGATGGCTAAAGAGCGCGGTATGGCTTATGTCACGATTACCGATCATAACAACATTCAGGGATCCTTTGAGCTGAATGAGAAGTACAAAGATGCCTTCACCGGTGTGGAGACTACAACATATTTCCCCGAAGATAACTGCAAAATACATTTGCTTATCTTTGGATTAAATGGAGAGCAATTCGATGAGATACAGCGAATCCGCAGGGATATCTATCAATTGCGGGAATATGTGATTGAACAGAAGTTAGCGCATTCGGTAGCGCATGCCACATATTCGGTAAACGGTAAAATAAGCATCGATCATCTGGAGAAACTGGTTTTGCTATTCGATGTCTTTGAGGCAATCAATGGCGGTAGGAACAAAACCAATAATGATACCTGGCATTACTATCTTAAATATCTCACCGAAAAGAAGATGGATTTACTTCGGGAGAAGCATAAAATAAAACCACTGCGCAGTAACTCCTGGGCTAAAGGTTTTACAGGGGGCTCGGATGATCATGCGGGGATTTATATCGGTCAAGCGTATACTTTAACCGGAGCCAATTCAATACCCGATTTCCTTTCGCATATCCGCCACCGGAAAACATTCGCCGAAGGCAGGCACAACGACTACCAGTCCTTGGCATTCACCGTATACAAGGTCGCTCACGATTATTCCCGAGCTCACAGTCAACCCCTCATTAACATGTTCCCGCTTGGGGATCTCGGTGAATTGGTTTTCGGCGAAAGGAAAGTTTCCCTGGTAGACCGTCTGACCCTTGCCGTTCGGCAATCGAACGGCAACGGTTATCAGAACCGGATTACAGAGCTGATAAGGGAAATAAGCAAGCAAAGGATTACCTCTATCGAGAATAACCTCGATCTCCTTTACAACAAGATTGCAGATATTACCGATGAGATGTTCGGCAATCTATTCAATTCCATCGAATCGAACCTGAAAAAGAACGATGTATTCTCGGTTCTGGGCAATCTTTCTTCGGCTATTCCGGGAATCTTCTTGTTGGTGCCGTTCTTCACGAGCCTGAAACATCTTAACAATAATATGAAGATGCTCACCAAACTCCGAGAATCGTATCCTAACTCCGGTGGTCGAAGGATACTCTGGTTTACCGATACCCTCAATGACTTAAATGGCGTATCCATAACTCTCAAATATCTGGGATGGAAATTTTACTCCAGCGGGGTTGATGTTAGCTTCGTCAGTTCCCTTCTGGACGAAGAGATAAGCAATGATCTTCCCCCCAATACTATAAACCTTCCCCAGGTCGCCACTTTCCAACTGCCATATTATGAGCAATATACCATTAAGATTCCATCGCTTCTCAAATCGATGAAGGCTCTTCACGGATTTGAGCCTGACGAGATATTTATTTCCACCCCCGGGCCCATAGGTATGCTTGGATTGTTAATCGGTAGATTAATGTCTGTTCCTGTTACAGGAATATATCATACCGATTTCACATTGGAGCTTGGAGAGATCGCCAGAGATGAATCGGCGGTTAATACCGTGGAGTCTGCCGTCCGGTGGTTTTATTCGTTAATGGATGAGATTAGAGTGCCCACCAATTCCTATATGGATATACTTGAAAAACGAGGCTTGGATCGCTCAAAAATGTCCATCTTCCCGCGCCATGTCGATTCCGATGTTTTTGCTTATCGCCCACCCTGGGAATGGGACGGTACCCGGATCGACCTGACTGAAGGACTTAATCTTCTTTATGTCGGAAGAGTGTCCAAGGACAAAAACCTTGAATTTCTTATGGATGTTTATAAAGAATTAATCGAAAAAGGCTATCCCATAAACCTCATAATAACCGGTGATGGTCCGTTTAAAGGAGAAATGGAAGAGGAGCTGAGGGATTACGATAGAGTAAGATTTACCGGCAAGGTCCCTTACGATACATTGCCATTGATCTATTCCCAGGCGGATGCCCTGATATTTCCGAGTATTACCGATACCTTCGGAATGGTGGTTTTGGAGGCTCAATGTTGCGAATTGCCTGCAATCGTCTCCGATCAAGGGGGACCCAAGGAACTTGTTAGAGAAAATGAAACCGGATTTGTACTTCCGGCGTTAAATAAGGAAAAATGGATTAAGGCTGTCCTGGATTTCAACGAGCTAAAGAATTCTAAGCCTGAAGAGTATCGCCAATTAAGGATAAACGCCCGTAATCATGTGATTGAGAATCTAAGCTGGGAAAACCTCTTGATGCAGCTTACTAAAGGGAAAAGCTCTGTTACGAATTCGGATAATGTTGTAGATCCCCGGCTTTAACTCAGATTTAACACAAAACTAACAATACGCTAACATAACAATCTGTTCAGAGTCACCTGTATTGGTTATCTTATTTTGATTATCTGGTGGGCTGATTATTGTTAAAGATTAGTCGAATCCATAATTGTGTGGCTAACATGTTGTTTATGTATTATCTATAAAACGGTTTTATGGGCGAAAAAGAGACAAAAATAGAAAGACTTATCAAGTTCGAGGAACTTCCTCAAGCAATCAGGGAACTGGCAGACAAACTGGAGGGGATAAACAACCGGAATGATGGTGTTTTCCCAGAGAATGTAGCTTCGTTTAAAAAGATGAAGCTAAGTATCAAGAGGAGGTTGCAGTCTGTGGAGCTGGAGGTAAAAATTAAAAATGGTCTCCCACCCTCAGTAAAAGCGAGCGCCGAAAAAGGGGAGATATCCCAAAAGAGCGGAAAGCCAGGATATAAATCCCTCAAAAAGAAAATGAAAGCCGATTTTAAGATTATTTGCAGGTGTATTGAAAACAACCAGTTGCCACCGGAGGTTGTTGTGGAATCATTTCTTCACGATTCATCTCTGATGATAACCTATCCGGATAAAGGGAAAGAGTATTATAAGGAATATCTAAATGCATGCAGAGAGTTTATCGAAGCTTATAAACAGGAAGATATCGAATTACTCCGTGAGAAATGTTCCAAGTTAGCTCATCTTAAAGAGCGTTGTCACGCTGTTTACAAATAAGTTGTATCGATTGTATGATGGATAAGAGAATATGAGATTAATAGATAGTACAGATGCAAAGAAAGGGTCCTATCTTCCTCCTGAGGAGATTACCGAGGAGATTACCGAAAGGGATGAGAGGAGCTTTTTCGAGATAACTTCAACCGAGTTGAATCCGGATCAAATTCAGCGAATAAAAACCCCTCCGCATGTTTTCCCAAGGGAATCCACAGTCATTGCAATTCACTGGCATCCGGAATTTGTACCGATGGATCTAATTTCCGACCGGATCAATAATACATTCCCTGACCTGAAGACGCAGCTAATAATACCTACACAGCACAATGTGCTAATGAGTTATAACGGATTTCATGGAGTGGAAGTAGATTGCTATTCCAAAGCGTTCAATCAAAAAGTACAACTTCTATTTCATTTCGAAAGCTCGAAATTAGAAAAAGCAGACAAGTTTAAGTCAATGTTAGCTTACACTTTTAAGTACAGGTCATCGCAGTTATTCGATTTTATAAATACCATAATTCAACCTGCTGAAGAGAGGTTAGAATTAGCGGCACGCAATACCGGCGCGGATAATACGCTTATTCATTTTGTAGTGCTTAACGTGAAAAAAGTACATAACATGATTACGAAATATCAGGATCAAGTACCGGAGGTAATGATAAAGAATAAGCTTCTTCGTAACTTCTTCGATACATTGCGCCCGATTTATGGAAACGGATTTATCAACAGGGCCCAGGCTTTTCTCAATGCCGTTAAGTTGATTGTAAAGTCCGAATTCCCTTTGCAGTATTTTTATCGTACGCGTGAGATGATTGAGGAGGTCAGGAGTATCGGTGGAGCCATTGTAATTCCGCATCCCGAGCAGTTCTGGCCTATCCTGTTGGCGGACTACGATGTTGACGGTATCGAGGTTTGGAATCCTCAATCCAGAAAGTACACCGAATTTCTGATTTCAGTTATTGATAAAAAGAATATACAGAATATGCGTTCAGATAGAAGGCTGCTGGTTTTGATGGGGGATGACACTCACATGGGTGAAAAAATCAAGGAACCCGAAATTCAGGATAAGGCGAAGGCGGCTCGGGAGATTGGCGTGCAATCGGCGTGGGAGGATTTCAGTATTCGGAAACGTCTGATACTGGCAAATATGAGCAAACTGAGTATTTTAAGCGAATATAAAGAGCGTATTATGAGTTAATCCGGATAATTTATAAGAAAACAAAGATCGGTAGCCCAGGGCTTGTCCTTCGGGAGTTCAATAGAAGTAGGTCATTTGAGGATTGGAATTTGACCATCGATTTGAAACGCCGGAAGCGTATAAAGCTTCCGCTACCGATAACGAAACTTATGAATGATCAAGGTTAATGGTTGCAGTAACCCGGAGGATTTTATGGCACAAACTGATGAGTTTTATTATGAATCGGTACAGGATACCGAGACAATCAAGGAGTTCCTTCAATCTTTGCTTGATGGACTGGAAAAGGGCCGAATTTTGCTGAGTTCCAATGGCAACGATATCAGCCTTCAACCGGCGAACTTACTGAAGTTCTCGGTAAAAGCTAAGAACAAAGGCGATACCAGCAAAATGAATATCAAGATATCATGGAAGAAACCTCGACCCGTCAATATAACCGTAGACAATGATATAGAGATTAGTTCCTGATTATGATCTCTTTTGAAGGTATTAAAGAGAATTTCAAATTCATTATCATTGAAACCCGCAAACAGCTTAATGCAACCCTCGAGTTTTTCGAATCCCCCGATCCTTCCGCTTATGATAAAATATATAGTAGGGACGACTATATCGACAATCTCAAAACGATTATAGAAAACAAATGCTATGCGCGTATTAATACTATCAAGAACCTTCCTCCGGAAGAGATAAACGAGATCCGGGCTATTCAAATATGTTGTGTGAATCTGGAGAGGATTGCGGATAATTTCGTAAACATGATCCGTCAGATGGGTCATCTCGAGGATCAAGCCTTTATTAACCAGTATCATTATAAGGAGCAGTTCAGAAAAATACAGGAGGGATTGGATAGGATAGATTCGGTTCTTGAGGAAAAAAATATGTCCGATGCCTTAGCTGTATGTAAAATCGAGTATGAATTGGATACTATGTATAAAGAGAATTTCGACCGAATCATGGAGGAGTTAAAAGTCGGGATAAATACTCAAAATCTGATAACCACCCTTTTTATATTCAGATATCTGGAGAGGATCGGGGATTCGCTTTTAAATATCGGCGAAGCCCTTATTTTCGCTATTTTGGGGGAAAAGGTGAAAATTCATCAATTCCATTCGTTGCGGCAAATGCTTAGCGATACCGGATACGAAGGCTCCATCGGCGATATCGAATTCGAGTCAATTTGGGGTACTAAATCCGGGTGTCGAATAAGTAGGGTGGAACCGAGAAGGATGGCTGATTCACATGCACAGGGAAGTATCTTCAAGGAAGGAAAACTGCATAAAGTCCGTAGCGAGAAGGCTAATCTGGAGAGATGGAATGAGCAGTTTCCGGGTGTAGCTCCCAAGGTGATTAATTACCAGGAGGATGAGGACTATGCTTCGCTTCTGGTGCAGTATCTGCCCGGGAGGACATTCGATGAGGTAATTTTAAGCATTGATGGAACTCGTATGTCAGACGGCTTTCATCTTCTCACGGATACGGTGAGTGAACAGTGGGAAGAATCCAGACAGGAGAATCCAGTTCGAACGAATTATGTGGAGCAAATAGGAGACAGATTGGATCAAATAAATGAAGTGCATCCGGAATTCATGCGGTTTGAGCAAAATATCGGCAGTGCAAGGATAAAATCATCGAAGGAACTTTTGGAATTCTGCTCCCGAATTGAACAGGAAATACCGGCTCCCCAGACCGTTTTAATCCACGGTGATTTCAACATCAGCAACATTATCTATGACGATAAAAGGAACAGGCTTTATTACATAGATCTCTATCGTTCGCGGGATTTCGATTTCGTTCAAGATATCTCCGTGTTCTTGATATCGAACTTCAGGATACCGGTTTTCGAAAGCGAGATAAGGGATAAACTGAATTGGATAATCGGGAACTTTTATACCTTCTCATCACAAGTAGCCCGGAAGTGGGATGATAAGGAGTTTGAAGCGCGCTTGGCGCTGGCTTTGGCGCGTTCATTTTATACTTCCACCAGATTCGAATTGAATCCGAAATTTTCCAAAGAGATGTATCTTAGGGCACATTATTTATTAGAAAAAGTTATTAACCACAAACAACGCGGGGATGCCTGGGAGACGTTTAAACTTCCGGACTTTATCCTCTATTATTGATAATCCGGATGAATTATGGTTAGGATAGGAGTTATAGGAACTAAAGACGGATGGTCTTCCGAAAGGCTTGCTAAAACGGTTTCCCGTATGACCGGTTTTGGCTTACTTATCGAAATGGACGAGGTGCGGCTGGATTTTTCTTCCGGCGATGCTTGGTGCGATGGGATTAACCTGGTTCAATTGGATGGTCTGATTATCAAGAAGATAGGCGGAGAATACTCGCACGATCATCAAGACAGGCTGGAGATGCTGCGGTATCTGAATGAAAAAGGACTGCCCGTCTATTCTTCCCCGTTGTCTATCATGCGTGTTCTGGACAGGTTAAGCTGCACGGTTACTCTGCGGGTCAATGACATCCCGATGCCGCCGACAACGATTACCGCAAATGTTGACGAAGCTCTGGATGCCGTTCGTTCTTATGGCGAAGCCGTTTTTAAACCGATTTATACGTCCAAGGCTCGCGGTATGAGGGTTATCAGCGACGGTTCCGCGGCAAGAGAACAGATAGAAGCCTATAAGCTGCGCAATCCGATTATGTATATTCAGAAGAAAATAGATTTAAACGGGCGTGATTTGGGAGTAGCATTCCTGGGTGGGGAATACCTGGCGACTTATGCCCGGTGTAATCAGGGAAACTCATGGACTACCAGTACATTCTTCGGAGGGAAATATCAATCATGCCATCCGTCACAGGAAACAATTGAGGTAGCCACAAAAGCGCAATCGCTTTTTGGTTTGGATTTTACCTGCGTTGATGTAGTGGAAACCGACAAAGGTCCTTCCGTCTTCGAAGTTTCTGCATTCGGCGGTTTCAGGGGTTTGCTGGAAGCAAACGGCATCGATGCTGCCGAACTCTACACCGAATATGTATTATCCAAATTGGATAAAGGGAATTAGGAAAATGACCAAAGCGGATTTGATTGATAGTATCCTCACACAAGTTCCGACAGAGCATAGTGTTACCGTCCAATTCGATACAATGTCCATAGAGATACGTTCCAATTCCGATGAGCTAATAGGCTGCTTCCGAGATTATTTCAAACCATTCGTAATAGAAAACTCATCTCCTGAGGTGATTATAACCGCCATCGATTCGGAGCCGCTGGATTTGCCGTTTGAATTCAAACTCAAAGAACCTGATCCCGGAAAAAGTAAAGTTAAGGAAGAATATCATGATCTGCCCGATTGTCGTATTGTCCGCAAGCGGTTAACCGGCATGATCTTTATTTTCGATGGGGATACGAATATTGCAATAGGACCCGCTCTCGCCAACTCAAATCAGGTCATTAATTTTGTAAATAACCGCTACATTAACCATAAACTCAACAAGGGTGGATTATTGGGGCATGCCGCAGGTGTGACCTATAATGGCAGGGGGCTTGGTATTGCCGGTTTTTCCGGCACTGGTAAGTCCACCCTGGCGCTGCATTTACTCAGCAGAGGCGCATCATTCGTCAGCAATGATAGACTGATAATTGAAAATCACGGGTCAATGCCTTTTATGTACGGCGTTGCCAAACTCCCGAGGATTAATCCGGGAACCGCATTAAATAACCCTCGTTTGATTTCAGTTATACCAGGAGAAGAGCTGGAACGCTTCTCCAGTCTTTCATCAGATGAACTGTGGCATCTTGAAGACAAATACGATGTTTTTATCGATGAGTATTTCGGCGCTAACAGGTTTGTGCTCAAAAGTCGCTTAAAGGGTTTGGTAATACTTAACTGGGAAAGAAGTGGTTCCGAGATGACCTTGAGAAGGGTGGATCCCGAAGTCAGAACAGATCTGCTTCCGGCTTTTATTAAATCTGCGGGATTGTTTTATTTTCCTGATAGGGCTCCAAAAAAGTATAATCCATCGCCGGAAGACTATATCGATATTTTAAAGCAATGTGATACCTTTGAAATAACCGGTGGAATCGATTTTGAGAAGGCTGCGGATTTATGTATGTATTATCTAACCAGCCAAGAGTAAACCAGAAAGCACTGTCTTCAGATGCGCATTAAGATATCCCGGGAAATTGATTTACCCGACCCTATCAAGCTGGATTTGTACCGAAGAAGCCCGCAATTGGGACCCAAGATACTTTTTTTCAGCGGAGGAAATGCTTTACGGGAAACCAGTCGCGCTCTGATTGACTACACCCATAATTCTATTCATATCGTTACTCCGTTTGACTCCGGCGGGAGTTCGGCGGCGCTGCGCGAAGCTTTCCGGATGCCGGCAATCGGCGATGTTCGCAACCGGTTGATGGCGTTGGCAGATCAATCTATATTAGGAAATCCCGAAATATTCAGCCTTTTTTCGTTTCGATTTCCCAAAGATGCGCCCGATTATCAGCTTCAAGAGGAACTTACGGAAATGGTGAAAGGGAGAAACCGAATGATTCAGGCGATCATCGATCCCATGCGTAAGATCATCAAGCATCATCTGAGCGTTTTTCGCTCCAACATGCCGCCTGATTTCGACCTTCGGGGAGCGAGTATCGGGAACCTGATTCTTACGGCAGGATATATTGAGAATGAAAGGCGCCTTGACCCCGTCATCTACATATTTTCCAAGTTGGTGGAGGTGCGCGGTACGGTACGTCCCGTGACCAATGAGGGCATGAATCTGGTTGCTGAGCTGGAGAGTGGAGAGACGGTGGTTGGGCAGCATTTGATTACCGGTAAAGAACATCCTCCGATAAGCTCAAAAATCACCCGAGTTTATCTCACCGATAATAGAGTGAATTCAAAGGAGACGTCTGTTTCCATCAGGGATAAAATACGCGACCTTATAGAGTCCGCACAATTAATATGCTATCCTATGGGCAGTTTTTATAGCAGTATTATTGCGAATTTGCTACCATCGGGGGTCGGCGAGGCAATTGCGCAAACTACGTGTCCTAAGGTTTTTGTACCCAACACTTATGATGATCCTGAGACCTACGGTTTACCGGTCGATGAGCAGATCGAGACCTTACTACACTATTTGATGGAGGATAATGCTGAGAAATCAAATCCGCGTGATTACCTCAATTATATCGTAGTCGATAAGGAAGAAGGAGCTTATCAGGGAGAGATTAAGGAGAAACGGATGGAGGAATTAGGGATAGAAGTAATAAATTACCCGTTAATAGACGGAAATAGTTCAAAAAGGATTGATCCGAACCGGATTTCAGAAATACTATTGACTTTAGCTTGATAATTGTATATTTTTTAAAAAGTAATAAACTAAATAACTGAGGAGATGAACAATGGAAAAAAAGAAGGTGGAATTTGAGAAGCTAATGGATGTTCCGGAGGCGATAAATTTTCTGGAAAGATTTTTAAGCGAGCTGAGAGAAGGTAGAGTAACGGTTGAACAGGAGGGGGATGCTCTGGAATTAGAACTTCCTCAGCAAGTTAAGGTGGAAGTTGAAGCTAAAAGGAAAAAGGAAAAGGAGAAATTCTCGATAGAGTTTTCCTGGAAGGCTGCGATTGAAGAAGAACCGGAAACGGAACTGACCATCACCTCCGATAGTGAGGAGAATCCGGAGCAATCCTCATAACAGCCATTTTAGCTTGAATCATCCGTATGTCGGAAGATGTTTTACCTAACCCGAATAATTCATAAAAGCCAGTAAACCGTAGCCGAAGGCTTGTCCTTCGGGGGTTTTTCAACAATAAACAATTCACAGTCTGGAATTTGGGGTCCGGAAAAGAGCCGGAAGCGCAAGGCTTCCGCTACCGATTAGGAAATTTGTGAATAATCCGGGCTACGTTTTCATTAGTAAAGGAATTACTTCTTTTAGGTTAATGCTCTCATGCCCCGGCATAGTCCGGGACAACTCCAGTATCCATTATTATTAAAATTACGTTAATCGATGGGCTTTCGTGCAGCTATTACACGATAAAGCACCGGAACCACCAACAACGTGAGGAAAGTCGAAACTATCAGTCCGCCGATAATCGCCCATCCCATAGGCGCCCATAATGTGCCGCCCTGTAGTGTTAGCGGCAGTAATCCGCCGATAGTAGTAAAAGTTGTCAAAAGTATCGGAGCGAATCTCGTCTGGCCTGCTTTTTTTATTGCTTCTAATGCTTCCATGCCTCGCCTTCTCAGTTGGTTTACGTAATCGACCAGAATAATCGAATTGTTGATAACTATCCCCACCAAACTTGTGATTCCGATAAAAGCGGTGAATGAAAAAGTGTTGCCGGTTATAAACAGCGCCAGTATCGAACCGACTAATGCCAATGGGATAGCGGCGTAGACTATCAATGGCTGTATATATGATCTGAACTGTAAGACAAGCACCGCAAATATCGCCAACAATGCAATGATTACAGCGCGACCCATTCCTCCAAAAGATTCCTGGCGGCTTTCGAGTTCTCCCGCAACAAGATAGTAGTAGCCTTTAGGCAAATCGTATTCCTCCAGTTGCTCAATAACCTTCATAGTGGCTTCGTTGGCATTGGTTGTGCCGATAACATCAGCGGTTATCATTACGTTACGATTTAAATTATACCGGTTAATTCTGGTTGGACTGGATGCGAATTCCAGCGAGGCGACCTGTTTGAGCGGTACAAGTTTCCCTGCATGAGATGAAATGTAAATCCGGTCGAAAGCTGTTAGCTTATCCCCCTCTTTGTCCGGAAGTTTAACCACAATGTCATATTCTTTGCCGCTGGCATCATTGTAACCGGTTATTGCCAGTCCCGCCATGGCGGCGCGAACCGTACGGTCTATCTCGACCAAGGGTACTCCCGCAGACGCAGCTTTCTCGCGATTGATTTTTACTCTCAGGTCGGTTTTGGAGGTTCCCAACGGATTATCGATATTTATGGTACCGGGAACCGAAGCAATAACCTGTTCAACATCAGCGGCGATACTTCTAAGCGTGTCCATATTCTCACCGATTATTCGGATAGCGATCGGCGCTTCGATCGGAGGTCCTTGCTCCAGTTCTTTTACCCTTATTTCTGCTCCCGGATACTGCCAAAATTCCTTTCGTAACTCTGAAATGGCCGTCCTGAGGCTCGCGAGGTCGGTGTTTTTAAGTTCCACGTATATCTGAGCATGATTACTGGCTGAACTTTTCTGAAACATGTTATAATAGATACGGGGATTCCCTGCGCCGATATTGGTTGCCCAATGACGGATATCATCACGTTTTTGAAGCGTGGAATCGACATAAGCGGCTACCGCATCGGTCTGAGCCAGATTAGCGCCATCCGGTAGATCGATATTGATCATAAACTGAGGTTTCTCCGCTTTCGGAAAAAAACTGACTCCAATCACCGGAAAAAGCATAAGGCTTCCCAGGAAGACAATCGTCGCCAGCAATAGCACCATTTTCGGCCTGTTCAATCCGGTCTCAAGAACCTTGCGGTAATGCCCGGCGATGAAGGAATCGAGTATCCGGCGTGATTTGCGGATCTGATTCACCGATGCCGGCTTGATGAACCTGCTTGACAGATATGGCGTTAACGTCAGGGAAATCATAAGTGAGGCGACCAGCGTAAATATAACAGTCGCCG
Source organism: Candidatus Zixiibacteriota bacterium (assembly GCA_014730175.1). GTDB lineage: Bacteria > Zixibacteria > MSB-5A5 > UM-FILTER-46-8 > UM-FILTER-46-8 > WJIR01. Next base: position 3,228 of record WJIR01000294.1, on the reverse strand, counting down.
GCATGGAGCGGATAAAATCACCGGTCACGCCGGGAAGCATTATCATCGGGAAAAAAGCCAGTACTGTTGTTACGGTAGAACTGATGATCGCCCAACTGATCTGGGCTGTTCCTTTTACAGCAGCCTCCCTGGGAGCTTCTCCCCTACGCATAAACCGGGTGATATTGTCGGTAACGACGATAGCATTATCCACCAGGAGCCCCAAAGCGATTACCAATCCGGCGATAGTCATTTGCTGTAAACCATAATCGCTTAAATCAAGAAGCCCCAAACCGACAAGAATAGAAATCGGAATAGCGAGTATAACGATCCCGGCGGTGCGGAGGCTGGAAACCAGAAGCACCACCAATCCCACCAGGAATAAACCCTGAAACAGATTCCCAAAGAAGCTGTTCAGTCTTCTGGCAACACTTTCCGATTGATCGAATACCGTTTTTAACTCCATCTTTGCCGGCATCTTACTTTGGAAATCTGCGATTGCGCTTTTCACCCCGTCCATTACCGAGAATATGTTGGTACGCTCCTTTTGCTTTACCGTAACAAATACAGCCCGGTCTCCGTTAACTCGGGCGATATGGTTTTTATCATCGTAGTCAAAATGAACATCAGCGATGTCATCGACATATAGTATTTGCTGTCTATCGGAGCGCACAGCTACCTTTCGAATCTCATCAAGTGATTCAAAAGGTCCGCTCGTTTTGATAGTGAACCTCCGCGTTCCGATATCGATATGACCACCAGGGATATTTGCATTTGCGCTGACGATTGCGCCTTCCACCTCGCTCAGCGATATGCCATATTGCGCCATACGTTCCAGATTAACTGCAATCCGCACTTCCTGTTCCGGAAATGCTGAAATCTCAATCTTCTTAACACCCGGTTGTTTTTCCAGCAAATCCTTAAGGAGTTCTGCCTCCTTCTCCAATTCCCGGTAAGTTGCAAACTCCGATATAATACCAAGCTGTAGAATAGCCACATCGGAAATGGACCAGCGCCAGATTTCGAGGTCTGCTATATTCTCGGGGAGTTCATCACGAATTCCATTCACTTTTTGAACGATCTGCGAATATTTATCGTCCATGTCCACACCAGCCTCAAATTCGATCTCAACCAATGCGTATCCATCACGCGCCACCGACGCCAACTTCTTGATATCTTCCAGTTCATTTACCACCTCCTCAATCGGTTGGATAACCAGCTCTTCCAATTCCTCGGGACTTGCCCCCGGATATATCACGATAACATTCGTGCCGGGTGGCGTTACCAGCGGATCCTCGGAGCGCGGCATTGTCAGGATGGAAGTTATTCCGAATATCACCAGCAGGGCGATTATTATCGTTGTGAATTTGTGGTTCTCTATTGCCAACCTGGATAAACTCATACCATCACCTCGCACCCGTAGAGGTTGAAAGCTTTTTAATCGCAACCGGTGAGCCTTCCGCTACATACGAGGCGCCCAGAGTGATCACGCGCTCGGTTCCTTCAAGTCCTTTAGAAATTGCGACATGATCCCCGAGTAATTTCTCCACCTGCACGTCAACTCTCTTAGCCCTGTTGGATGAGTCGATGGCAAAGACGGAGGCTCCATAACCATTCGCCTGAATCAACGCATCAATGGGCACGAAGTATTGTGGACTTTCCGGTTCGGGATAAATAGTCACTTTGGCAGAAAAACCCGATAGCAATTTATTTTTGGTTGGCTCAAGTGATAGTTTGACTTCATAGGTTCCGGTTATCGGATCAGGGCTTTCGGCGATCTCTGTTACTTTCGCCTCCACCGGAGTTGAGGGATGGGCATCAAAGATAACTTGCGCCGAATCCCCTAACCTTAATCTAACCACATCGCCATCCGGCACTCCCGTATCCACCGTCCAGGCGTCTTCGGTTGTGCCCACATAAAGCACCGGCGTTCCCGCACCGACCAATTCATTTACCTCGAGTAGCTGCTTTAACACTATCCCATCGGCTGGCGCCTTGATGACGGAATGCTCCAGGTTAAAGCGAGCGATCTCCGCCTTGGACCTGGCAACCTGCAGTGCGGTTTCGGCATTCTGAAGTTGTTCAAGCGTTGCCACGCTGTCGGCATACAAATCGCGTATCCGCTTAAGGTCTCGCTCCGCTTTATCAAGAGAGCTTTCAGCCATCTCCGCTTGAGCTTTCACCTCGTCTAATTTTAGACTTGCAAGAATCTGCCCTTTTCTCACACGTTCGCCTTCATCAACTCGAAATGCTTCAATGACTCCCCCGGTCTTAAACGATAATCTCATCTCCTTACCTACCGAAAGACGACCGCTGGTATGCACCGGTACTACGAACTCCTTGTACTCAACATCGGCAACCTCAACCGGAATCGCCTTTTCCTCCTGATAAGCATCATCCTTTCCACCGCAAGCGGTAATTATCATGGACATAATTAATGTCAATAATGCTATTACGCTGATTTTATTCATTATCAAACCTCTCCGGATTAAATGGATAGCTTCCTGACACTCGCTCCAGTTCCGCTAAGGCTATCCGATAATCCTGTTGGACATTAATATAATTTATTTCTGCATTAGTTAATGTGGTGCGCGAATCCAGATACTCGATTTGAGGACTCATCCCCTCCGCGAATTTACGCTCCACGATCTTATAAGATGCACGTGCACTCTCCAGAAAAGCCGCAGCAGCTTCTATCTTCCGGGCAGCCACCTGCACTGAATGATAAGCATTGCGGGTTTCAATCCCTATCTGTTTACGCACTTCCTCCTGTCGCGCCTGGACCATATTTCTCTGAAGCTCATACTGCCTCACCTGCGATTTATCCTGAAATCCGTTAAAAAGATTCCATTTCAGCACCACCGATGCCATCCAGAAATCGCTATCAGAATCGAACCTGTACTCCTCACCTTCAATTCCGTAATCAACAGCTAATAATACTTCGGGAAGAAAGGCAGCCTTTGATAAATTCACAAGATCGCCCAGCCCCCGTTGAGTGTAGTGAAGCTGGCGGAGTTCATCCCTGTTCCCCTGTGCTCTTGCCTGAACCGCGCTCAAATCGCCTAATTGCCTGACAGTCACTGTCGACTCTCCTAACTCGATTGGGGTGGTCAGCGGCCGGTTGAGGAGGAAATTGAAGTAGGCTCGAGCCCGATCGTGTACACGCTCCGCTTCCGCCTGCTGCTGCTGAAGATCGCTTAATTCCGCCTGTGCTCTAAAGACAATTTCCCTTGTCGCTTTGTCGTTTTT